>CAMNNN010000094.1 GCA_946545505.1 uncultured Clostridia bacterium | reverse complement strand
GTTGTAACAGATTAGTTGATTCGGATTTCGATCCGCGAGCTTATGAGATGTCATAGCCGACAGGTAGATTCCGAGGTGCGACGGATGTTACATCGGTTCGTGCAAACCGAGTAGCCGGTATTGTGTACGGCAGCGGGTGACTTGACGTATCGGACACCTGACGGTATACGGGAAGAAGCAATTTGGAATATGCGGCGAATGGGAGATACGAGTAGCACGATGTAAGATTTAAGTCGTAACAGTCAAGTTTAGTCGTTGCGATGTTGAGAAGCTCGGGAGGTTAGTCAAAGGGCGCTGTTGGACGGGGACGAGAGTTTAGGTTCGCTGGAGCTTTCATATGCGGAGAATGCCTGAGCATTCTTCGCATTTTTATTAATTATAATGTATGTGGTATAATTAACCCTATGAATCCTGAAGAGACAAGACAGCTGTTCGTTACGGACAGATATGCGAATGATACCACCGAGATCGAGATACTTGAGATCGAGGAAGGGTATGCGAAGACAAGACTGGAGATCAAGGATAAACATCTTAACGGCAACAATGTCGTTATGGGCGGATGCATCTACACCCTGGCTGATTACACATTCGGTATCGCCAGCAACTGCGGTCCGATGAGATGCGTAACCTTAAGTTCGAACATAGTATTCAATTCTCCGGGAAGAGGTAAATATCTGTACGCCGAGACTGAGCAGATCAAGAACGGTAAGACCATATGTAATTACTCGGTTAAGGTAACGGATGATGAAGGAAAGCTGATAGCTAATGCTGATTTCATAGGGTACAGGAATTGACGGAATTGCCGTGTTATTTCCTCAATTTGGTGAACGAATTAAGATAGAATTGTAACCGGACCGTAGCAATGATTTGTTACAATCCGAATGGAAGTATATTCATGAAGAAGAATGATAACTCTAAGAAGAGCGTACTCGCTCTCATAGTATGTGTAACGGTGGCACTGCCTTTCGTGTGCTTTCCTATCGGCTTGCGTGAAGGCCTCGCACCTTCTCTTAAGGTACGTGCAGCTTATGATGAGACTTTCCCTGATGAGGAGTTCGATCCCGAGATACCTCCGGAAGATGTTCAGGCACAGCTCGATTCGGGTGAATATGATTTCTTCCTTAACGGCGGTACGGTAAGTGCCGACTATAACGAGGAATTTCAGATCGGTTATCTCGATACAGAGTATCAGGATGTTGAAGCTTATACGGTAGTTCAGGGCTTCGATGAAGCGGGACTTCCGGTAGAGCTTCTCGATCCGCAGTATTTTGCTCCTGATGAGACAACTTATTATATTGCAGCTCAGAACTCCATTCTTAAGGAGTACCCTGATATGAGTTCCATCACGCTCCAGACTCTCGATTATGCCGACGGCGTAACGCGTATCGGTATCGGAGATACATGGTCGAGGATCAGAACCGAGGACGGAGTTGAAGGCTATGTTCTTACCAACACTCTTTCCTACGAGATGGTATGGGTTGCCATAGACAGAACCGTTTGGGTCGATACGGGTTCGCTCATCATGCGTGCCGAGCCTTCCGTCGATTCCGAGCAGGTCGGTATCCTTTATGATGAAGACAGACTCCACTGTATCGGAGTTTCCGATAAGTGGTATCACGTTATAGCCGAGGACGGAACTGAGGGTTATGTGTACATGTCTTATACGACACAGACACCTCCTCCGACTCCTACTCCCAGACCGCAGTATTCAGGCGGACGCAGCGGTGGCGGCGGATCCTCCGGCGGTGGTGGCGGAGGAGGCGGATGGGTCTCCTACGGTAACAACGGTTACACGATCGCAAGTATTGCCGAATCGATGGTAGGTACACCTTATGTCTGGGGTGCTTCAAGCAGTTCGGCCGTAGACTGTTCAGGTCTCGTATGTTACTGCTACGCGCAGATGGGAATCTCGCTGCCTCACTACTCACAGTCACTGACAGGTGTAGGTGTATCGGTTCCCCGTGATCAGGTCATGCCGGGTGACATCGTTTGCTGGGGTTCCGGCGGATACAGCGGACACGTCGGTATTTATGTAGGTAACGGACAGTGCGTTGATGCCAGAGGACGTGCCTGGGGTACAGTGTATGGCTCTATCGACCGTTCGAGTATCGTAACGATACGAAGGATCTATACGTCATAAGCAATCATTAAGCGCGGGTTAAAAGCCCGCGTATTGATTAGGGGGAGAATATGAAGAAGAGAGTATTCGTATCGTGTGTGCTGGCAGCAGCAATGCTTTTGAGCGCATGCTCCGGCGACAGCGGGAGAAGATCAAGACGCGACCGCGACGACGATGATGACAGAGAGTCACGCCGCGAGAGGGAGACGGAAGAGACAGAGGAACCTGTTCTTATAACTGTCGAGGAGACGCGCGCTTCAGCGACGACGGCAGAAACTACTGCCGAGACTGCGGCTGAGACAGCAGCTGCTGTTTCCGACGAAGTCAGAACTGCCGCTTACACGGGTTACCTGGAACTCATCGAAGAGAATGAAGATGAGATCAGAGCCTATAACTGGATGAGTACCATGTCTGCCGGCAGAGGCGTTATGGCTCCTACAGAGGAAGTTCCTCTTGCTCTATATGATGTGACGGGAGACGGTCTTGAAGAGCTGTTCATGATGAAGGCTGATAATAATATGTATGCGACCTTGTATGTTTATACTTACGATGTTCCTTCCCAGTCATGCTACAACATTCTTACGCTCGAGTATTTCGATGTGCTTGCAGGCGGAGGCGGAAGATATGCCATTGCCCCTCTCGATCCGGGATTCCTGTTCGTTTATACGTCGTCCGGAGATGAGGAGTGGACTGAGAGATATACGGTCTATCAGTATAACGGGGCTGTGCTGTTCCAGTCAGGTGTCATACAAGAACATTCATATCCGACTGACGATTATTCCGATACTATCTATGAGTACACCATGAATGAAGAGGCTATCACGGAAGATGATTTCGATTCCGCCAGAGATGAGGTTTATGACTATATCGAGGGTGTACTTCAGTATAACTACATCTCGGATTCTGACATGGTAACAGTATTGTCCGGCGTCGATTCATACGCGATGTCTTACGATGATATGCACGATTATCTTTCAAGTCTGATCTGATGATCAGCAGTTAAGGGAAATATATGAAGAGACATTTATTGACTACGACACTCATTGCTTCAGCGGTGTTCCTCGGCGCTTGCAGCAAGCCTGCCGAGCCTACACAGACTCAGCCCTCCGAGACAATTCAGGAGACCGAGACTGCGGTTCAGACGGAAGCGTTACAGCCTACTATTAATGAGACAGCGGCCCCGGTTCAGACAGAAGCTTCCGCTTCTACTGCCAACACCGTTTCCGAGACGGAATCCGAGTCGAACGGAACAGTTCTCACTGATCAGGAAAGTCTGAATTTCTATGCCGCGCATGCTGATACGTATCTTCTGTCGAGCGGTGCAGGCGGATGGGCCGCTTATCTCGAACTCGCGCCTGACGGATCTTTCTACTACAACTTCCATGACTTCGATGCGGGGGCTTACTACATCTGTCATGCAGACGGACAGTTTGGCGAAGTTATTCAGCTTGATGACAACACCTATGCGGTAAGAGTTGACCTGTTCGATATGGAGAATGTCGAAGGTGAGGAGTGGACCGAGACAGATACTGACGGTACACAGATCAATTTCATCGCTTCGGATTCTTACGGAATACATCAGGGCGATATGCTCATGTTCTACTGTGCGGGAACTCCCCTGGCAGATCTTCCCGAAGGTTATATTACGTGGTATAGGATGCCCCGTGCATTGAGCGATGATGCGCTTCCGGATCCTTTCCCGGTATCGGGCTTCTATAACGCCGAAGAAGACACCGCATATATCGAAGACGACTACGAGTAAAGCGTAAGGATTTGGGAATATGGGAAGACCGGTAACAACACTGTTCATGCTGATGTCGGTTGACGGCAAGATAAGTACAGGCGCCACTGACGAACTCGATGTCGATCGCGATTTTCCGAAGATCGACGGTGTCCGCGAGGGACTTGGCCAGTACTACGATATCGAGCAGATGACCGATTTATGGACATTTAACACGGGCCGCGTTCAGGCTAAGATGGGCGTCAACGAGAAGCCTCTTCCTGACAAGACTCCCGTATCATTCGTAATATACGATAACCGCCATCTTGACGAGAATGGGGTGCGCTATTTCTGTGCAAGATCCAAGGAGTTCGTGCTCATCACGACAAATCCGATGCATCCCGCTTTCAGCGTGAAGGAGGATAACCTTAGAATAATCCGACAGGAGCGTCTCGACCTTACTGCGGCACTTACTGTGCTCGGCGAAGAATACGGGTGCGGGCGTCTCACGGTGCAGTCGGGCGGTACCGTTAACAGCCTGCTGCTGCGCGAAAAGCTTTTCGACTACGTCGACATCGTGGTAGCTCCCGTGCTCGTGGGAGGCAAGGACACGTCTACACTCATTGACGGAAGGTCGTTTATGTCATCAGACGAGCTGTCGGGTCTCGGAGTGCTCAAGTTAATCGAGTGCAAGGCTCTGGAGGACTCTTATGTGCGTTTAAGATACGAGGTGGTAGGATGATGAATTCAAACAGAATAGGCAGATGGCAGGCGTTTGTGCTTGCTCTTGTCATGACTGTTATGACACTCGGGAATATAGTATTTGCCAACAGTCTTCCTTCTCCGACTTTCTATACTGAGTTTAATAATGCTCCGGAGGGAAGACCTTACTATGTAATCCTCTTTACCGACGCTCCGGAATACAACGTTCCTTTCTACGGTGTAGGGGTTCACGGAACTGTTATGGATGAGCAGATGCTTGAGGATACTTCTATTCCTGAGTTTATTGAGACATATGAGGATCCAGACGGTTTCCATATCGCTGACAACCCCGTGATCATGTGTGAGGGCGATACATACAACGGGTATTTTGTCTCATATGAGGATGATTATAATTACCGCTTTATTATCTATTGGGACGATACAGGTGAGTATAAGATAACGGAATCGTTTAAGGTAAGCGAAGCCAGATATAGTGTAGACCTGAGCGAAGACGGTGAACTGCTCAGTATCAGGGATATATCTGCCGAGTATAGGATAAAAAGCATGCTTCCCGGTACGCTATTCAGACTGGGTTTCACGGTCGTCCTTGAATTCATCATCGCCTTGTTCTTCTGTTTCTTCAGAAAGAAGGAATTGCTGACGGTTCTTGTTACCAATATCGTCAGTAATCTGATCGCACAGGCGACAGCACTTTTACTGTCAGGTATATATCTGTTCGGATTTCTGTTTATTGAGATTGCCGTTATAGTGGTCGAGTTCTATATCTATCGCAAGTTCTTCGATAAAGGTCGCAGTAACGGAAGAATATGGGCATACACCATCGTTGCGAATCTTGTAACGGCGGCCTTTTCATTCGTTAGTATGTGCTTTGAATTGTTAGTGCTATCCTATACAAGGTAAGTTAATATAAACGTTAAAGGCCTGTCCGGACGGACAGGCCATTTTTATTGTGCTGTATTTTGCCTGGAGCGGATCTTACTTAACAACTATATTAGCGATCCTGCCCTTAACGTAGATGAACTTAACGATCGATCTTCCTGCCAGTGCACTTACGAATCTCTCATCATTCTTGATTAGCTCTTCAACTTCAGCCTGCTCTGCCTCGGAAGGAACGTCCTCTCTGAAGATGATCTTGCCGTTAAGCTGTACGGCAATCTGGACTGAATCCTTAACGAGAGCCGACTCATCGTAAGCGGGCCACTCCTGATTGAATATGGAGTACTCGTTGCCGAATGTCTCGCACCATGTCTCTTCGCAGAAGTGAGGAGCGAAAGGTGAGAGGATCAAGATCAGCTTCTCTACGGCATAACGGTAGAACTCGGGAATCTTGTTAGGGTTCTGGCCGTACTTCGTGATAGCGTTCAGAAGCTCCATCATACGTGCGATAGATGTGTTGAACTGGAATCTGTCGATGTCGGCAGTTGCGCTCTTTATCGTGTAGTTCAAAGCATAGTTGAGTTCCTTCTCAGCGTCTCCCATTGTGATCGATGAGATGTCAGCGGAAGGTGCTGCAGAGGCCTCCGAAGCAGCATTCTCGATACGGCGGATGAACTTGAGAATTGCCTGCAGTCC
>CAMNNN010000093.1 GCA_946545505.1 uncultured Clostridia bacterium | reverse complement strand
GTAAGTAATGCCTGATATGACCAAGGTAACAATCTATACTGACGGAGCCTGTTCGGGTAATCCCGGTCCCGGCGGATGGGGAGCCATACTGATGGCTTCAGGTCATAAGCGTGAATTATCGGGCGGAGAGCCCAACACCACCAATAACAGAATGGAACTGATGGCTGTCATAAGAAGCCTGCAGCTTCTGACCAGGCCCTGTGAAGTCGACTTGTATTCGGACAGTGCTTATGTGGTTAATGCCTTTAACGAGAACTGGATCGAAGGGTGGCAGAGGAAAGGCTGGGTCAACAGTGCCAAGCATCCCGTTGCCAACAAGGATCTGTGGCTGGAATTAATCGAGCAGTGCAATATTCACAAGGTGAATTTTATCAAGGTTAAAGGACATGCAGACAATGAGTTCAATAACCGCTGTGATGAGCTTGCAGTAGCCGAATCGCAGAAGTTTTCCAAGGGGTAATGATGGAAGATAAATATCGTAACCTAATTGAAACAACGAACAAGTCTGAAGTGATTTTTCACGGCAGGGTTTTTGATACAATTGTTAAGACGGTCAGTCTGGCGGACGGGAAAGAGGCCAAAAGAGAGATTGTCGTTCACCACGGAGGTGCCTGTGTGCTGCCCGTTGACGATGATCTTAACTGCTATATGGTAAGGCAGTTCCGCAGCCCGTTCGAGAAGATTCTTCTTGAGGTTCCCGCAGGTAAACTCGAACCCGGTGAAGAGCCTTTGACATGTGCCGTAAGGGAGCTTAGGGAAGAAACGGGATATGAAGCAGATGAGATTATTCCGTTCGGCGGCATGATCGCTTCCCCGGGTTACGACAGTGAGATTATCTGGCTTTTTATGGCTAAAGGCCTTAAGCAGATCGGGCAGGATCTTGATGAAGGAGAATTCCTTAACGTGGAGAAGATCCCGTTTGCCGAACTTCTGGCTATGGCAGAAGAAGGCAAGATAGCTGACAGCAAGACGCAGTTGTGTATTTATAAAGCAGCGAGGAGACTTGGTATTTGAACAGTTCTGAGAGTAGAAGAGAAGTAACCGGTATAATCCTGTTCTTCTGTGCTATAGCACTGACACTCATGTATTATCTCCCGGGTGAAGTGACGGGGGTTCTCGGTAATCTTATCAAGACTGTAGGCGGAGGCCTTATCGGGTCTGCAGCATTTGTTATACCGGTATTCCTTCTTTATGCTTCCGTAGATTTCTTCCTCGAGAAGAGAGCCGGTGTATCTCCGATCAGAATCAGATCGGTAATTATTTTTATTGTTTGTCTGTCAGCACTGTTATGCGTTGTAACTACTGATTTCGAACATTTCAGGACATTATGTTCATCTGATACCGACCAGAAGTATAAGGCTTCCGAAGCTATAGCTTTGCTGTGGAAGTCCGGATCTGATTCTTCATTGATCGCTCCCGTTACGGGATCCAAGCCTCTTGCAGGCGGACTTCTCGGCGGACTTCTAGCTGTATCGCTTTATACAGTATGCGGTAAGATCACTTCAATCGTTGTTCTCGTCGGCCTTATAGCGGCACAGATCATTCTTGTGTTCCATATATCACTTAAGAAAACTGTTAAGAAGACTGCCAAGGCTGTTGGTAATGCCGTAAGACAGACTACCGCCAGAAGAACTGCACACCGCCCCCCTCAGCGTCCGCGCCCGCAGCCTCAGCAGCCGGCTTCTCCTTATACGAACAACGGTAATCCTTTTGTTAATTCACCCGTCAGGATCGGACCCCAGCCCGTATTCGACAATTCATATAATGTTCAGGATCCCTTTAACCGTTCGCTTCCCGTAGACAGTAAGACGGGATTCGCGGATATGACAGATCCTGCATTCGGCGCTGATACCAAGGGTGAGCAGGGTGTCCTTGCATATGGAGAGAAGAGAGTGTCTACCGATAATCCTGTTCAGGTTTCTGATGCTGATTTCTCCTACGATTCCATGCCCCATACAACTAAGATGAGATCTGCATCCAAGCAGATCAACGAGCCTGATTTTCTTAAGACAAATGCTCCTGCTGACTTCTATGATCTGTCTGGCGGTGTATATGCTGATGAGTCAGCTGTTGACGCAGATTATACTGCAAAGCCCGGTGCTGGCGGTTATTATACTCCCGAGGACGATATGCCCTTCGAGATCAATGACGATAATCCGTTTGATTATACCGTTGATTCCGATAAGCCTAAGGTTAGACAGCCTCAGATGAGAAACGGAATCATCGGCGCTCCTTCGGATATGCCCGATGAAGATGAACCCGTTACCATCAACTCGGGTTCGGATGATACTGACGGATATTCCGTAACAGAAGGAAGAATTATTGATACATCGGAAGCAAAAAAGGCTTCGCGAGATTCATCTCTCGATGTATCTTCCACATCTGCTCAGAAGGAAGGAAAGAGGATCAAGGCGAACAGTTTCAAGAACTACAGACCGGTTCCTATCAGTACTCTTGCCAAAGATAAGACTAACAAGAATACCACGGAGAGCAATGAGAAGCTAAGGCAGAAAGCAGCAGCTCTCGAAGAAACACTCCGTACATTCGGCATTACGGATGCCAAGGTAAATAACATAACTCACGGTCCTGCGATAACCAGATTTGAAGTTACCATCGGAGCCGGTGTTAAGGTATCCAAGGTTAAGTCTCTCGAAGACGATATAGCATTGGCTATGGCTGCGACTGCAGTAAGAATCGAAGCTCCGATCCCGGGCAAGCGGGCCATCGGAATCGAGATTCCTAACGAGAAGACATCAGCCGTTTACCTCGGTAATGTACTTGATACCCAGGAGTTCAAGAGATCTTCTCCTCTTACCGTAGGCCTCGGTAAGGATATCCCGGGCAAGCCTATATATTGTGACCTTGCCAAGATGCCACACCTTCTTATTGCAGGTGCTACAGGTTCCGGTAAGTCAGTATGTATTAACTCGATTCTCGTAAGCATTCTGTGTAAGGCTTCACCTAGAGACGTGAGAATGATCCTTATCGATCCTAAGGTTGTTGAGCTTTCTGTCTATAACGGTATTCCTCATCTTCTGATGCCTGTAGTAAGTGACATGAAGCTTGCCACCGGTGCCCTTAAGTGGGCTGTAGCCGAGATGGAGAGAAGATATAAGCTTTTCGCCGAGAAGGAGGTAAGAGATATCTCAGGTTACAACAAGTGCCTTGAACCTGATGAAGACCCGCTTCCTCTCATACTTATAATCATTGATGAGCTGGCTGATCTTATGGCTGTAGCCAAGAATGAAGTTGAGACTCAGATCGGTAGACTTGCCGCCATGGCAAGAGCTGCCGGTATGCATATGATCATAGCAACCCAGAGACCTTCTGTTGACGTTATTACCGGTGTTATCAAGAGTAATGTTCCTTCACGTATCGCATTCTCGGTCGCATCCGGTGTCGACAGCCGTACGATCCTTGATTCCTACGGTGCTGAGAAGCTGCTCGGTCGAGGCGATATGCTCTATTGTCCTCTCACTGCACCGAAGCCTGTAAGAGGTCAGGGTGCTTTCGTTTCAGACGGCGAGGTACAGGAATCGGTAGATTTCCTTAAGCAGCGTTACGGTGCTCTTTATGATCAGGATATCGATGAGAAGGTACGTAAGATTGCTAATGGAGAAGGCACGGGCAAGACTGAAGGTGTCTCGGATCCTTCCGTTAATGAGAATTCCGAAGATGAACTTCTCAATGCCGCAGTAGATGTTGTTCTTCAGGTTAAGAATGCGAGTGTATCGATACTTCAGAGAAGACTCGGTGTCGGTTATCCGAGAGCCGCGAGACTTATTGATGTTATGGAACAGAAGGGCTATATCGGTCCGTTCGAGGGCAGTAAGCCCAGACGTGTGCTGATATCCGAGACTGACTGGATCGAGATCAAGGCAAAGGGCGGTAATTAATGGGATCCGTAAGTAGTGCCGGTCTCATAAACATTCTCCGCGACAAGGGCCTGAAATGCACTTTTGCCGAGAGTCTTACCGGAGGTATGATCGCCTGCGGCATAGTTGATGTTCCGGGTGCTTCAGATGTTTTTGAGGGAAGCATAGTATCCTATTCCGATAAGTTTAAGACCGATGTGCTGGGAGTGCCTTCGGATATCATCGCTGCCAAGACTGCCGTCTCGCACGAATGTGCGGTTAATATGGCTCTTGGTGCATTAAGACTCTCCGGTGCGGATATCGCTGTATCAGTAACTGGTTATGCAGGTCCCGGTGACGGACCGGACGGAACTCCGTGCGGAACAGTATATATCGGTTATGCTGACAGGAACGGTTCCGGTGCGTTTAAGGAGCATTTTGAAGGAAGCCGTAATACTATAAGAACATCTACGCGTGACCGTGCATACGAGATCGCGTACGAGAGGATTCGTAATCTATGACGGCTAAGAGAAGAAACGGGAAACTTGCTGGAAACAGCATTATTATTTCCACCATACTCGTTATGGCGGGACTTATCCTGTCCAAGGCATCCGGATTCTTAAGAGATATCTTCGTCGGTATTAAATTCAGCGAGGCGGTTTACAGAGACAGTTTTACTCTCGCGTTCTCGATACCTGACCTTGTATATAACCTTCTTATCGGCGGTTCTATCCAGTCAGCCATCACGCCTTCGCTCTCGGCTGCAATAGCAAGAGGCGAGGAGAAGAAGGGCATCAGGGCCGTAAGCATCTTTATCTCGTTCTTTGCGGTGCTGCTCATTATAGTTTCCGTTCTGGGTGTTATCTTCTCCGAGCAGATATATTCCGTCTTCAGTAACGGAGACCACAGTGCCAACACGGTTATGCTTGCTGCCGACGCCTCGAAATGGCTTTTCCCGCAGATTATCTTCATGATGCTCGCGGCTTTGTGCATCGGTATCCTTAACGCGTACAAGAGATTTGAATCCACGTCATTCGGTCCTACTATCTATAACTTCTGCGTACTCGGCGCGATCATTATCTTCGCCGGCAACAGCAGAGCGGCTCTTATGAACACCACATGCGGCATAATGGGTGCCGCTCTTATCTACTTCATGTATCAGGCTGTTGTGGGAAGAGATAAGCTTAAGGCGTTCAGGTTTATCTGGGCTCCCCGTGATAAAGAGTTCCATGCGTTGTTTAGAAGAGCGCTGCCTATCCTTATATCCGCATCTGTAGTTCAGATTAATATGCTTATCCTTAACTACTTTGCCATAAGACTTCCTGATGCCGGTAATATCTACGCACTTCGAAATGCTTCCACTACATGGCAGCTTCCTTACGGAATCTTCGCCGTTGCCATCGGTAATGTAATGCTGCCGTCCCTTGCTGAGCACTACGGAAAGAAAGACTATAAGAGTGCATCTGAACTTCTGTCGTCAAGATTAAAGAGTGCATTGTTCCTGACGATTCCCTCGGCAGGACTTATGTTTATTATGAATTCCTATGTTATAAAGGCGATATTCCAGTGGGGAAGCCAGTATACCGATGCCGATGCCGAGAGAGCAGGACAGTTCCTTGCAGGTTATTCGATCGCCATTATCACTCACTCGATCGTTTTTATTATGAACCAGGCATTCTATGCCATCGGTAAGACAAGAGTTCCTCTTATGGCCGGATGTATCGGTCTTATCACGAACCCTCTTTGCTGCACGCTTTTGATCCCGTATATGGGTGCAATGGCGCTGACTTTGTCATATTCGATAACGAGCATTCTTCAGATGACTATACTGTGTGCTGTGTATTTTACATATAAAGAATTAAGGCCTAAGGGTATTCTCGTGTTCCTTCTTAAGTCTGCCGTCAGCTTATTTGTCATGGGGGGATTGCTTACTTTTATTTATGAATATACACCTGACTATACAAGCAAGCTTTTGTCACTTGCAGATCTCGCAGCTGAGGCTCTCGTAGCTTTCTTTGTTTACTTCGTAGTATCGCTGCTGCTTAAGGTCGAGGAGTCCAGAGAGGTCATCTCTAAATTGAGGTCGTTCTTAAGAAAGTCCTAATAATAACCCTTTGTCGCATTTTGTCGTTTTTTGTCGAGAATTGTCGGTTATTATCCGTTGACATTGTAGTATTTTATTCGTAGAATGTTTTCGAAAGTTAAGAACAAATGTTTATTTTCTACGGAGGATATTATTAATGGCTAAGAATAAAGCATCAAAACCTCAGGTTCAGTCAATATCATCTGACGATCAGGATGCACGTAAGAAGGCCCTTGAAGCTGCTATGTCTCAGATCGAGAAGCA
>CAMNNN010000092.1 GCA_946545505.1 uncultured Clostridia bacterium | reverse complement strand
GTCATTTATCACATCTTCCCTGTTAACGCCGCTGTCAAGTTCGGCGATCCAATTTCTTAATTCGCCTCTGCTTCCGTTCCTTAAAAGCATCAGTCTGTAAACTGCCTCCATGAACTGTGCGTTGCTTCCGGACAAGCCTCCGTCATGGTAAATATCCCAGATAACGGAATCCGGTGTTTTGTCGGAGCCTATCAATACCAGGAAATAATGTTTGATCTCTTCAAACTCCGGGAATCTCATATATCCCATCCTGTATGCCCTTACAACATAATTCACCGTTTCTTCATAGAACGGATCATCAAGCAGCTCATCGCCGTATATCAGTTCATATGAGACTCCCTGTGTGCCGGTATAGTCACCTACACCTGTAATATCGACCCAGGCAATTCCCGGAATGATATTATTCCAGCATGTCACTACATAATCCCGACCCTCTTCGAGGGTAATGCCGTTAAGGACCACGTCTATCTCAGAAGGTCTTACCGGGGATCCTGTATAACACATAGAAGAAGTGACGTTAATAATTGCCTGCCTTAAGTCATTATCAGCCATCCCTTCTGAAGACAACTTCTCATAATAGGAGGCATTCTCAGAGCCGATACGCAAGTACGAGTCCTCACCCTGCACATCAGAGGTAAGATTGATCGCGCCGTCAGAAGACACAGTCATATAAAGGCCTGTCTCAACATTTTTGACAGTAAAGTACGGGGTGCCTGCTATCGCGCTGATATCCCACTCATGAGCATTCTCAGACTGCTCATAATTGCCGGCGAATACTCTCTCGTCTATAACACAGAGTGTCTTCGTAACGCCATAGGAATCGAGGGTTATCAGATAGTGATCTCCGTCAGGCGTTATTGTAAACTCCGTCGCCTCATCAGTACCGAACCCGATCTGATAATCCTCGAATCCTTTCATCCTTACTTCAAGCGCCAGATCCGTATCGCGCGAATACAACTCATAAACACCGGGTTCAACTGCGGCTGCCAGATTCAGAGCCTTAAGACTAAGCACTACAATTCCGGCAGACAGGACCGCGCCGTAGGCGAAGATCAGGATAATCTTCGCCGTCTTCTTATCCTTAAGCCATACCATTATGATGAGCACCAGCGAGATTATAAGGACCGTAACAGAGAGGTAAAGCCCTGCAAGGTTACGGAAACCGTAAGTATTATGCCCGTAGATAATGAAGCTTCTGATGTAACCTTTATAGGCACACAGAACCGTAGCCCCCGTAACGCAGGCGAAGTAAGAGAAAACCGTTACTGCTATACCCCTGATATCAGCTTGCGAGAACAAAAGCACCATCAGGGCTATATCGAAAACATAAGTGATGCCGCTCTCGTACATTACCACGGCGCCGACGGCAGCCATTACTGCTATGACGGCTGTGAGGTTAACTGTTTCCCTGCGGTCGTTGAAAACAATACAGAGCACTCCCGCCGTGACTGCAGCAAGTCTTGCCAAGGCACCGAACTCAGAAGGGAGCGCGTCGAAAACGGGAGTCTGCGGTGAGAAGACAGCCGTGAGCATCAGTATAAGCGCCGGTACGAACAGGTACCCCGGTGCCTCCTTTAACTTCTCTTTAAGTCCAGCCGCACTCATTGAAACCTCACATAAGCATCGGTGTTTTCCATATCATAAGGAACTAGAACCGCATCAAGCGAATTCTCCAACGCTATGGCATCGCCTGTGTCGGCACTGAATATCATGTAGTACATTGTGTTGCCGACCTTCATCACATTCCATCTGCATCCGTAATCATCAGAAGATGAAGTCAAAGACAGTTTCTGATCGGAAGTAATACACAGATACATATCCTGACCCAGTATCGTCTCGTAAATCAGATATGATTCCGAATCCTCGTCATATACGAAATTAAACTCATCACTGAAACGGTTGCCGGGATTGAAGCTTACGCGCGGTACGACTCCGTCTACAAGGGCTCCGCTCAGAAGTTTGAACGTATCATAATTATAGACATGACAGGAGTATTCATTTCCCAAAGGCTTAGACTTATCAGGCCACTTTATGGAGAATACGGTAATTGCAACGATGAGTGCTGCCACCGCGAGGTATGCACATAATTTGTTATTCTTCTTAACCATCAGTAAACGAATCGCCTTTGAACATAGAAGCTTAAGATGAACAGACAAACATCCACGGGAATCTTATACAGGAATTCCGGAGAACCCGGCAGCAAAGTTATAAACATATTAACCAGAAGTGCGGACAAACCCATCTGGATCAAAGCGAGCGTGGCATACTTTGTAAGTGAAGACGCATGATTCTTCTCGCTTTTGAATACGAGTTTATAGTTGATCATGTAGTTATATCCCGCCGATAATATTCTGGCAGCGGCCGTGGACAGGATGATATATGAAGGAAGTCCTGCGAAGAATATACAGAACATCTGGAATAGTCCGATGTCGATAACGAAGGACGACAACGACGAGAACAGGTACTTTACGATTATCTCGCCGAAGATCTTATATATCCTGATTGAATCCTTGACGGGATTGAAGTGAGTCTGGTGATTCTCCTTAGAATCATAGATAGTCTTTATCGGCACTTCGAATATCGGATACTTGTCCTTGGTGACAATGAGCATCCTTGTCTCGAACTCGAATCTCTCTCCCTCCAGATCAAGAAGATCCCGCATGAATTCCCTGGGGATTCCGCGAAGGCCGGTCTGCGTATCGGTCACCTTAACACCACACAGAAAACTGCATATCTTTATAGTGAGATTGTTGCCGAATCTGGATTTGAAAGGAACGTCCTCTCCGGTAAAGTCTCTTACTCCGAGTACCAGATTGGAAGGATGCTCTTTCAGAGCCTCCATACACTTCGTGATACATTCGACCGTATGCTGTCCGTCAGAATCTGCCGTAATGCATCCCGTCGCATCGGGCATGTTCTCAAGTATATAAGAGAAAGCGGTCTTAAGAGCTCTTCCCTTACCCTTGTTGACTTCGTGATGCAGGACTACGCCTCCGGATTCTCTTACGAGTTCTTCGGCGTTAACAAAGAATGACTGATAATCATCCCCGCTGCCGTCGTCAACAACAACGACAGGACCCATACCTGCCTGTCTCAGGTCTTCGAGAATTGCCGGGAATCTCTCATCCGGCTCATACGAGGGGATTACTATAGGGATCATGCCTTATATCAAAACTTAAATGCTTCCTTAAGACCGGGGTAATTTCTGTCGCGGTCGTTAATGTTAAGTGACGTTCCGTCAGCAAGAGAATCGCCTGTGACACCGGGCCACTCGATTCCGATATCAGGATCGTTCCAGCGAAGTCCACCTTCGTCACCCTGATGCCAAAAATCCGTTACCTTGTAGCAGAACTCTGCGGTCTCGCTCAATACAAGGAATCCGTGTGCGAATCCTTCCGAGATCAGGAACTGCTTCTTGTTCTGCTCGGACAGAATAACGCCGTACCACTGTCCGTATGTCGGGCTGTCCTTGCGAAGGTCAACTGCTACGTCGAACACCTCTCCCTTGATGGCTCTTACGAGCTTTGCCTGAGGATGCTCCTTCTGATAGTGAAGTCCGCGCAGAACGCCCTTCGTGGACATGGACTGATTGTCCTGAACAAACACCTGATTGAATCCGGCCTCAGCCATATCTCTCTGATTGTATGTCTCGACAAAATATCCTCTCTCATCACCGTGTACCGCAGGTTCGATGATATAGAGTCCTTCGATAGGTGTCTTTGTTACGGTAATCTGTCCCATTAGTCCTCCTTAAGCTCAATAAGATATCTGGACAATGCATCCTGCCATGTGGGCAGAGGTGTAAATCCGTTCTCAACGAGCTTTGATTTATCAAGTCTTGAATTGAAAGGCCTAGCCGCCTTGGACAGACCGTATTCAGCTGTAGTTACGGGCGTAACCTTAGTGGACAGCCCTGCCTGACGGTAGATCTCGCAGGTAAAATCGTACCAGGATATATATCCGCCTTCGTTAGTCGCATGATAGTAACCGTACTTCTCAGTCTCGGCCATATCGACGAGAAGCCTTGCAAGATCATATGTATATGTAGGAGTTCCGATCTGATCGTTAACGACTCTTACCTCATCGTGAGACCTGCCTACGTTAAGCATGGTCTTAATGAAGTTCTTGCCGTTTTTACCGAACACCCATGCGATCCTTACGATAAAGTACTTATCAAGAAGTCCCGATACGGCCATCTCGCCGTCGAGCTTACTCTGACCGTACACATTAAGGGGAGCGTAATTTCTGTCATCGGGTTGCCAGGGTCTCTCCCCCGTCCCGTCGAAAACATAATCCGTGCTTATATAGATCATCTTGGCATCAGCAATTCTTGCAGCCTGCGCGATGTATCTCGTACCGTTGCTGTTGATAGCTGTAACCTTCTCGCGGTTCTCCTCATCCTCGGCAGCATCCACCGCTGTCCACGCAGCACAGTGAACCACCACGTCAGGCTTGATCATGCCTATGGCCTTACTGACAGCAGACTCATCCGTGATGTCGAGTTTTACATAAGGGAACGAGGACTGAACCTCATCGAGGATATCCGTACCGACAGCTTCATATCCTCTCTTATCGAGTTCGTTCAGAACATCGTGACCGAGCTGTCCGCCTACGCCTGTAACCAGAAATCTCATATATCACTTATCTCCGTACATCTTCTCGTAGTAGTTCTGGTATTCGCCACTTACGATAGGCTGCCACCAGGCCTCATTGTCGAGATACCACTTGATAGTCTTAACGATGCCGTCAGCGAACTTCGTCTCAGGAAGCCATCCGAGCTCATTGTGGATCTTAGTGGGATCGATGGCGTATCTTCTGTCGTGACCCTTACGGTCTGTTACATATGTGATGAGATCCTCGGACTTACCGAGCTCCTTAAGGATAAGCTTAACGATATCGATATTGGCCATCTCATTATGTCCGCCGACGTTATACACCTCGCCTATCTTGCCCTCGTGGATGATGAGGTCAATAGCCTTGCAGTGATCCTCTACATAGAGCCAGTCTCTTACGTTAAGACCATCACCATATACGGGAAGTGACTCATCATGCAAAGCTCTGATGATCATAAGAGGGATGAGCTTCTCGGGGAAGTGATAAGGACCGTAGTTATTGGAGCATCTCGAGATAGTAACGGGAAGTCCGTAAGTCCTGTAGTAAGCGAGAACCAGAAGGTCTGCGCCTGCCTTGGATGAAGAATAAGGCGAGCTTGTGTGGATAGGAGTGCTCTCCGTGAAGAACATATCGGGACGGTCAAGAGGCAGGTCTCCGTAAACCTCGTCCGTAGATACCTGATGATATCTCTTAACGCCGTATTTTCTGCTTGCATCCATGAGAACGGAAGTTCCGAGGATGTTTGTCTCGAGGAACACCTGGGGATTCTCGATGGAACGGTCTACGTGAGACTCTGCGGCGAAGTTAACTACTATATCGGGCTTCTCCTCCGCGAAAAGCTTATCAACAGCTTCCTTATCACAGATGTCAGCCTTGACGAATCTGAAGTTCGGATTATCCATAACAGGCTCGAGTGTAGAGAGGTTACCTGCATATGTGAGCTTATCAAGGCATATGATCCTGTAATCCGGATGAGCCTTGAGCATATGGAATACGAAGTTGCTTCCGATAAAACCTGCGCCGCCTGTTACGATAATGTTCATTTGATTCTCCTTAAGAATTTGTATTGTTTGAATTACTCGATTAACTCATGTACTTTCCGTCGAGTACGTCCTTCAGGTACTGGCCGTACTGGCTCTTACCCATGATCCTTATCGCCTCCTCGACAGTCTCCCTGCCGATCCAGCCATTGTTATATGCTATATCTTCGAGGCATCCGACCTTACGGTGCTGATGCTGTTCGATAGTCTTGATAAAGTTACCGGCATCGAACAGACTCTCGTGAGTACCTGTATCGAGCCATGTATAGCCTCTTCCGAGCACCTCGACATTGAGGTTGCCGTCGTTCAGATAGATTCTGTTAAGATCTGTAATCTCGAGTTCGCCTCTAGCGGAAGGCTTAAGATTCTTAGCATACTCGACTACCTTGTTGTCGTAGAAATACAGACCGGTTACGCAGTAATTGCTCTTGGGCTGCTTAGGCTTCTCCTCGATGGAGACCGCACGCCAGTTCTCGTCGAATTCTACGATACCGAATCTCTCGGGGTCCTCTACATAGTAACCGAATACAGTTGCACCTCTTCCCTCTTCGGCATTCTTAACCGCAGACTGAAGCTT
>CAMNNN010000091.1 GCA_946545505.1 uncultured Clostridia bacterium | reverse complement strand
CATTCAGGGCACATCAGGCTCAGGTAAGTCGACGCTTCTTAACTGCATCGGCGGACTTGATACGATCGATTCAGGCAATGTAACTGTCGCGGGAACGAGTATCGAGGGGCTTAAAGGCGAGAAGCTTTCAGACTACAGAAGGAATAATCTCGGTTTCATCTTCCAGTTCTATAACCTCGTTCCGAATCTCACGGTAAAAGAGAATATACAGGTGTGCGAGTATCTTACGAAGGCGCCGCTTGATATGGATGAACTGCTGGATGTCTTGGGTCTTTCCGAGCATCAGGATAAGTTCCCGTCACAGCTGTCGGGCGGTCAGCAGCAGCGCTGTGCCATTGCGAGAGCTCTCATAAAGAACCCGAAGGTCCTGCTGTGTGACGAGCCTACGGGTGCGCTGGACTCAAACACATCACGCGATATCCTGATGCTTCTCGAGAGGATCAATAAGCAGTACGGTACAACGATGCTGATCGTTACTCATAACAACTCGATCAAGAATATGGTCGACCACGTTATATACCTTAAGGACGGCCTTGTTCATAAGGATTACTTCAACGAAGTGAAAGTGCCTGCGAAGGATCTGGAGGATCTTTAATATGGGAAAGATTTTCTTAAGAAGAGCGGTGCGTGACCTGAAGGCGGGCGCATCGAGATATCTGGCGCTTTCGCTGCTTATCGGGTTCTCGATGTTCATTGTATTAAGCCTTATGGGTTCGGCACTGACAGTTATTGATTATACGAAGATAAAGGATAAAGAGTGTAAGCGCGAAGACGGTGAGTTTACTGTCTTTATCCCTTTGACTGATGATGAGATAAACGAGATCGAGAGCACGGGTGTAACGATCGACCCGATGTTCTATATCGACTGCGAGACGAATACTGATAAGGTTTTAAGAGTTTATAAGGTCAGAGACAATCTTAATCAGATGTCGATCTTAGAAGGAAGTCTTCCGGGCAATGATAATGAGGCGTTGCTTGAGAGACGATTTGCCGAGGTTAACAACATCAATGTAGGTGATGTGATCACTGTCGGAGACGAGACCTTAACTGTAAGCGGTATCGGTGCCACACCGGACTACAATTCGGTATTACGAAACTTCTCAGATGCAGTAGTCGACAGTGCGTCTTTCGGTGTGCTGTTTGTGACGGAGGAGAAGTACGGTCAGATGCTTGATTCCGGTAACTATCTGTCTACCGAAGAGTACTGTTATGCGTATCTTCTGAATGATGCGATGACTGATGACGAATTAAGAGAACTGCTCGAAGAATATGAGATAGATCCGCAGGATATTCAGGATGAATTCTTTACCGAATACTGGGAGAGGATGACGAATCAGAGAGACGAGCTTGTTGAAGGTATCGATGAGCTGGTTGACGGCGTGTCAGAACTGCGTGACGGAGCATCTGATCTGAACGACGGTGCATCGGAATTATATGACGGTATTAATGAGCTGCACGATGGTATAACGGAGCTTCATGATAATGTTCCCGAGTTCGCGGACGGAATAGATGAATTAAATGACGGCGCTTCTGAATTAGTTACAGGAGTACAGGCCTATACAGATGCAGTCGACCAGGCTGCCGGAAGTGCACAGGAGCTCGCACAGGGAGCGGCCCTTGCAGGCTTGCCTGTTGATCAGCAGGCTCTGTCCGCAGGTTTCGGTGCAATAAGTGTTGGCGGCGATGCTCTGGAATCAGGCGCCGAGGCACTGTATGAAGGTACACAGGAATTATCTGACGGCGCGCATGAGCTGGAAGATGGAGTCGATGAGCTTTATGACGGCTCCGCGGAGATAAGAGACGGTGCTTCAGAGTTGTCTGACGGAGCTTCGGAATTGTACGACGGAGTTAATGAACTTTACGACGGTATCAACGAATTCTCTGATGAAGCCAATGACATGATCGACGACGTCTTTAATGTCGATACGGATAATCTCATTTCCTTCATTACAGCGGCCGAGAATCCGAGGGTCGATGCTGCGGCTGATGATGTTCAGATTAATTTCTCCGCGAGCATCATCTTCGGCATACTTCTTATCATGCTGTTCGCGTATGTAATATCAGTATTCATCGTGCACACCATCGACAAGGAAAGCCCCGTTATCGGCGCGCTGTATTCCATGGGCGTGAAGAGAAGAACACTTACTTTAAGTTATGTCGCGGTGCCGGTTCTAGTGTGTTTCCTCGCGGGCGTTATCGGCTCGCTGGTGGCGTTCTACACTTCCTGGGGTATACCGTCACAGCTGCAGGACACGCTGAATTACTTTTCGATGCCTGTGATGGAGATCAAAGTGTCGCCCTTTATAGTTGCTTACGGCCTACTGATCCCGCCTGTAACTGCGTTCGTGATCAACGTGCTCGTTATAAGGAAGCGCCTCAAGGCAACCCCGCTGTCACTTCTTAGAAGCGAAAAGAAGGCGGCACAGGGAAAGCAGTTCAGCATCAGAGGGCTGCGCTTCATCGACATGTTCAGAGTGCGCCAGATGGTGAGGGAAGGAAGAAGCACGATGACGGTTGTTCTCGGTCTGTTCCTGACGCTGCTCATTGCGTTCATGGCGCTAAATACATGCGTGTATTGCCTTAAGGTTAAGACGAACTACGCGGACGAGACGAAGTTCGAGTATATGTACACATATAAGTACCCGACTGAGGAAGTGCCGGAGGGCGGTTACGAGGCTGTATCGGAGGAACTTAAGAAGACGATCTACGGCTATACCTTTGATGTGGCTGTTATGGGAATCACCCCGGACAATCCGTTTTTCGATATAGGAGATGTCACCCTCGACAGCACCAATGTCGCAGTGAGTTCCTCGTTCGCTGTTAAGTTCGATCTTGATGTCGGTGACGAGTTCAACTTAAGCGACAAGAACGGCGAGAGGCTCTATGCTTTTCGTGTCGCAAGCATTGTTGATTTCTCTGCATCCAACATGGTGTTCATGGACATCGATGACTGCCGCGATATGTTCGGCGAAGACGATGATTACTTTAATGTCGTGTTCTCGGATCACGCGCTTGATATCGAGAGTGGCAGACTGTATTCCACACTGTCCAGAAGCGACCTTGTCAAAGCAGGCGGAATCTATGTTGACCAGATGATGTCGATGATAATAATCATGTCGGTCGCTTCGGCTGTCATGTTTGTAGTAGTTCTGTATCTTATGATGAAGATGATGCTCGACAGATCGTCGTTCAACATCTCTCTTGTAAAGATATTCGGCTTCAGGAACCGCGAGGTAAGGCAGATGTATCTGGACGGTAATCTGTATATAGTGGCGCTCGGTGCGCTGCTCGCTATCCCGGTCGATAAGGCTGTTATGGATTATATCTACCCGAGGTATCTTATCAGCAATGTAGGTGTAGGAATAAAGCCTTCATATTCGCCTGCGCTTTATGTGGTGATCTTCGCGGTAATAATGGTTCTGTATCTTCTCATCAATACGGTGCTAGTTGCAAGGATCAGGAAGATGGATCCCGCGGAGGTGCTGAAGAACAGGGAGTAACGGCTGTGTTATAATTCTTAAGTTAGTGAGTGCTAACTTGATAAAAGGAGTTATTCAAAATGAATAAAGATATTGTATTTGCTGATCTGAAGGAATTCGAGGAGGCGTTCGACAAGGACCGCGCCAATATCCTCGCGATGAATGCGGTCACATCCAACGGCATCAATGCGGCGGCGAAGAGTCCGGAAGCCAAGGCTCGTAACCAGTTCGGGTTCTCGGTCGAAGTCGAAGCCGGTAAGGCGTGTGATCAGAAGCAGTCCGGAAGATGCTGGATGTTCGCGTCCTACAACGTCATGAGACTTGAGATCATGAAGAAGCTTAATCTCGAGAACATGGAGTTAAGCCAGAACTATCCGCTGTTCTACGACAAACTCGAGAAGGCGAATCATTTCCTTGAGAATATGCTTGAGTTGATAGATTCACCGTTGGACAGTCGAGAAGTCGCATTCCTTCTTGCCGATCCTATGGGCGACGGCGGTCAGTGGGATATGTTCAGAAGTCTTGCTGCGAAGTATGGAGTCGTTCCCAAGGAAGTAATGCCTGAGACGAAGGCTTCGAGCAACACAAGAGAACTCGATACTTATCTGACGACGAAGCTTCGCGAGTTCGTATCAGTATTCCGTAAGAAGCATGCATCCGGTGTTTCTGTCGAAGAGTTAAGAGAAGACAAGAAGGACATGATGCAGACGATCTACCGTATGTTGGTTATATCCCTCGGCAAGCCGCCTGTAAGATTTACATGGGAAACAAGAGACAAAGATAAGAAGTTCATCCGTGTTGCGGATATCACACCGCAGGATTTCTTCAGAGAGTATGTCGGTTGGGAGCTTGATGAGTATGTAACTGTTATTAATGCTCCGACCAAGGATAAGCCGTACGGCAAGACATATACAGTGCAGTATCTCGGTAACGTTGTGGAAGGTGCATATCCTGTTAAGTATCTCAATCTTCCTATGGATGATCTTCGTGATCTTACTATCAAGCAGCTTAAGGACGGCAAGGCTGTCTGGTTCGGAAGCGATGTCGGTCAGTTCTCTGACCGCAAAGGCGGATATCTTACATCAGATGTTCTTAATGTCGCTGAGTTGTTTAATACTGAATTCGGTATGTCCAAAGAAGAGCGTCTCGATTACGGCGACAGCATGATGACTCATGCGATGGTAATCACAGGCGTTGATCTTGATGATACAGGTAAGCCTTTAAGATGGAAGGTCGAGAACAGCTGGGGTGAAGACTACGGCGAGAAGGGTTTCTATGTTATGGACGATAAGTGGTTTGGCGAATTCGCTTTCCAGATCCTGCTTAACAGGAAGTATTTCTCTGATGCGCAGCGTGAAGCTTTCGCGCAGGATCCTATCGTTCTGAAGCCGTGGGACCCGATGGGCAGCCTTGCATGAAAGTGCCTGTAATATGAGCCTCAAGTACGAGTTCCTGAAGAGGTTTGTTAAGCTAATCGGCCTGAAACGTATGTGGGAAGACGCGAGTGCCGAGGATCTTGTCGAGAAGAAAAGACGGGCGAACGCCAAGAACAAGATACCGGCGCTTAAGGATCCTGACTTTGAAGTAACTCAGATTTCCGTAATGGGTTTTACTGTCGTTAAGATCGTGCACAAGGCCCATGTGAATCGCGCGAATCTGTTTATCATCGGAGGCGGTATGGTGAGTGCGCCGAGTCCTTTCGAGGTTAAGCAGGCTTTGAAACTTGCGAAGGAAGCGGGTGTCGATGTATTTGTGCCGTATTATCCTCTGTGCACGGATTATCCGCTGACGAAGGCGTATGAGATGATACACGAGACATATAAGGTTATGCTTTCTGATTACGATGCCGCGGATGTTTCTGTAATAGGTTCTTCGTCTGGAGGTAATCTAGCGCTTGGTATTGTGCCGTATATTAATGACGGACATGATGACGTTCCCGTGCCGGGGCATATCATTGCTTTATCTCCGGGAACGTGCGTCGAGAATGACGAGGAGTGGCAGCGTCTGCTTGAACTAGAGAAAAAGGATGTCGCGATACCTGCAAGTTACATGAAAACGGCCGTTGAGATCATGAGACACGGAGATTATTCGGTTCCCCATTACATGATGTGGCTGCAGTCTGCGGACTTTACCGGATGCCCCCGCGTGACATTCATGTACGGCTCGGATGAGACCTTGTACGGCTGTGCACCGTCTTTCGAGAAGGCGATGAAGAAGTATGGCGTTGATTACAAGATGATAGTCGGCGAGGGTATGTACCACTGCTATCCTGTGATCCCTCTGGTTAAGGAAGCCATAGAGGGCTGGAAGCAGCTCGTGGAGCTGGTTAAAGCGTCGTGATCTGTTGATGGCGGCTCAGACGTCTCCATTAACTGTACGATTTGGGCCCACTTTGGTTAATTTCTAGAGACTAAAGGCTTAAAGTCTCCACAGAATTACCAAAGTGGCCTTATTTGGTGCATAGTTTAGAGACGTCGAACCAATATGCATGATTGAAGTATGCATAACATGCATATATAATATGCATATGACATTCGAATGGGACGAGAACAAGAATATACTGAATCAGACAAAGCATGGGGTATCCTTTGAGGATGCCAAGACTGTGTTCTGGGATGAGAATGCCGTTTTGATTCCTGATCCTGATCATTCAGACGATGAAGAGAGATTTATTCTGCTTGGGTTTGACAGAAATGCCAAGATGCTCGTAGTTGTTCATTGCTACAGATTAAATGATTCGATAATACGACTTATATCAGCCAGGAAGGCAACAAAGAATGAGAAGAAGCAATATAGAGCAAAGACGAAAGAAGGTGAATCAAATGAGAGATGAGTATGATTTTTCTGCCGGTATAAAGAATCCTTAT
>CAMNNN010000090.1 GCA_946545505.1 uncultured Clostridia bacterium | reverse complement strand
CATAGTTACCGGACTTTAATACCTGCTGGTTAGCAACCTTGAAGAGCTTGCTCTTCTTACCGAAGTAGCCCTTAGCCTGCTTTAAAATCTTCTTATGACGAGCTCTTGTTCTAATTCCTCTTTTAACTCTAGACATATGTTAATTCCTCCAATCAATTCCTATCACATATAAGGGATCATCTTGCGAATGACTTTTCTGTTCTGCTCAGATGCAAGAATGTTGTGTCTCAAGTGACGCATTCTCTTTGTAGGTCTCTTGCTGAGGATATGACGGCGGAAAGCCTGTGCTCTCAGAACCTTACCGGTACCTGTTACCTTAAATCTCTTCTTAGATGAACTGTGTGTCTTCTGCTTAGGCATTTAATATGTCCTCCTTGCCATTACTTATTCTTCTTTGGTACGACGAACATGACCATGTCACGTCCCTCTATCTTAGGCTGTTTGTCGATCTGACCGTACTCTTCGATACCTTCCATGAACTTCTCCATGACTGCGTATCCCTGCTGCTGATATGCCATCTCGCGGCCGCGGTATCTGATCTTAACCTTTACTCTGTCACCGTTCTTCAGAAATCTGATGACCATCTTCTGCTTAACTTCGATATCGTGAGTATCTGTAGTAAGCTTCATACCGACTTCCTTGAGCTCGGTCTCTTTCTGCTTCTTCTTAGCTTCCTTCTCTCTCTTGCTCTGCTCGAACAGGAACTTACCGTAATCCATTATTCTGCAGACCGGATTGTCCGGATTCGCCGAGATACATACGAGATCGAGATCTGCTTCTTCGGCTGCCTTTCTGGCATCTTCGACAGGTACTACACCCACCATATTTCCTTCAGCATCGATAAGTCTTACCTTGCTGAACTTGATGTTGTCGTTCACCAACTGATTTCCGTTTGCTTTAGCGATGTGTAACACCTCCAATCATAAAAAAAGAACGGTCAAGCAGATTACCGTTCATTCCCATATCGGCCCGAAAGCCTTATAATATGGACCTCTTCGCCTATGCTCGAGGTGAGAACATGGTGTTCTGCTTCCTAATTGACTCATGTATAGTACTGGTTCTTTACCGGATTGTCAAGCAAAATCGCTTTATTTACGAGGATATTCATCACTTTGCTCATCAAAAACGCTCAAAATGATGAGGTTAGTGATGAATATCGGCTTAATGCATCATCCACCTCATCAGAATTACAAGAAATGATGAGTAATCTGATGAGGTATATTCATCAGTTCCCGTAAACGATATCCAATATGGAGTTTAATTCGTCATTTTGATAGATGTATCCGTCGTAGAGTACATGTTCTTCTCCATCTTCGTCATAAAACAAGAATCTGTAAGTCTGCCCGTCACACACCTCTTCATAGTAATCTGCAAATGTATCATTCCTGACTGTTTCCACGCAGAAACTATAAACCGTCATGTAGTCCTCATCGGTAAGCATTCCCAAACACTCATTCGGATAACCGGGGTAACAAAGCGATCCGTCATAATAGAGAATAAGAGAGCTTTCCCTCTCCACATCATCGGGGATCGGAGCCTGGATCGTACTCGTGATTACAAGCATCGGACCATCATAGGACTTTAGTCTATCGATACTGACCTTAGACTCTGTCTCAACCGGATTATCCTCTCGCGGCTTACGGTCTGCATGTTTCCTGTCGCATGCAGCAAAACCTGCCAGCATAACCAAAGTCAATAATAAAGCGATGATCCTCTTCATAATCAGTCTCCTCATAATTGTCTATACATATGTAGACGGATTAAAGCTTATTGAGGTCACCTCTATAAGCCTCTATATCAGATCAGAACTAAAAGCCCCAGAAACATCGCAGCGCCGCACCAGTTGCCCATGCCGCCAATTCTAAGAGGGAATGTGACCAAATACAGCGGAACTATATTGAACACACACGCCCAGGCCGGAAGATCCGTATAACCCGCAACCACTGCCACAAGCATTGCTATTCCGAACACAAGCCATCCTACGTAGCATGCAATCATCGTCACAGATGTGTCCTTAAACAGCTTGACCACAGCACCTCTAACATCATCCGTCATCCCCATGCGGATATAAATCCATTCAGCTACTCCGCACAAGACATGGTGTGCCACACCGAAAACAGTAAACATCGCGGCAGACACAAGCATAATTACAGCCGTCACTTCAGAGTAATCCTTCATCCAAAGATACAATCCGTAGTAACCGACTGAGCACATGAACAGCGCAAGGCACCCCAACAACATAGAAAGAAGCGGATTCTTCAGTGGCATTCCACCGAACGTTTCCGCCATCTTCTTGTTATCAGATAACGCCTTAACATCAAACTTCTTCCCGCCCGGCACATATGTAAGCAGGCAGTCACAGTATCCGCACAGGATGTGACCTGCAGCAGCTATAAGCAAAAGGATCTTAATGGTATTCACTATTACACCGCCTTATATGAGTGTTTATTCATATGAGTAATCGTTCACATATTATCACTTATCTTCCCTGTGTCAACACCTTAAACTGAAAGGTTCACATAAAACTCAAGCTGGAATATAATCAGTAAGAATTAAAGGAAAAGAAGGTACTACCATGATTTCAGCTAAGATCAAAGAGAAGCTCGCTTCAGGTTCAGCTATAAGGAAGATGTTCGAAGAAGGCAACCGACTCAAGAAGATTTACGGAGAAGACAAAGTATTTGACTTCTCTATCGGCAATCCTGATCTGGAGCCTCCGAAAGAAGTTGCAGACGCTTTGAAGGAGCTCGCAGATAATCCCACACCCGGCATGCACGGCTATATGAGCAACTCCGGTTACGAGTCAACAAGAGCCGCCATCGCAGCACAGAGGGCTGCACAGTCCGGACTCGAGATAAGTGCAGGCGCGGTCTGCATGACTGTAGGTGCTGCTTCCGCCATGAATGATGTCCTCCACTCCCTTCTTGATGACGGCGATGAGGTTATCGTCCTCGCACCCTTCTTCATGGAGTACATAAACTACATCGAGAACCACAACGGCAAGGTTATCATCGTTCAGACAGATGATAAGTTCATGCCTGACTTTAATGCCATCAAGGCCGCCATCACTCCGAAGACAAAGGCGATCATCATCAACTCACCTAACAACCCTTCCGGCGTTGTTTACTCAGAAGAGCAGCTTACAAAGCTTAACGAACTTCTCAAGGCACAGGATCACGTTATCCAGGTCATCTCTGACGAGCCTTATATCGACCTCGTATATGACGGACTTACTGTACCATCTGTCCTTAAGTACATCGACAACGTCGTCATCTGCTTCTCCTGGAGCAAGTCATTGTCGCTTCCCGGAGAGAGAATCGGATATACACTCGTTTCCCCCAAGAACGAAGACTACGAGGACCTTACCGGCGCGATCGTACTTTCGAACAGAGTCCTCGGAAGCGTTAACGCACCTGCAATCTGGCAGAAAGTCGTCGAGAAGGCACTTAACGCGAAGGTAGATGTCGCCAACTATGAGCATAGAAGAAATCTTCTTTACAGCAACATCGTTGACGCTGGATTCGAGGCTGTTAAGCCTAACGGCGCTCTCTACATCTTCATGAAGACTCCGACCGGTCTCACTGACACCGAGTTCCAGGATGTATGCGCCAAGTATAATCTCCTGCTCGTACCCGGTGCATCTTTCAAGAGGCCGGGCTACATGAGACTCGCATTCTGCGTATCCGAGCAGACAATTAGAAACTCGCGTGAAGCATTCGCCAACATTGCCAAAGAGCTTGGAATCAATTAAGAAACAGATCAGATTCTCTCGATAACCGCCGCCGTCATGCCGGCAGTATCGACAATCTTATCCGACTCGGAAGCAGCAATATCAACAGTCCTGAAGCCGTCTGCCAAAGTATCGCGGACGGCTTTCTCTATGCGGTCGGAAGCGGCCGTCTCACCAAGAGACCAGCGAAGCAGCATCGAAGCAGAAAGTATCGTAGCAATAGGATTCGCCTTACCCGTACCGGCGATATCAGGGGCGGAGCCGTGAACAGGCTCGTACATACCGGGAGTTCCGGGAGCGCCAAGAGACGCAGACGGAAGCATGCCGATGGAACCAGTGATCATGCCGGCCTCGTCAGAGAGGATGTCGCCGAACATATTGGAAGTAACAATAACATCAAATGAAGAAGGACGATGAATAAGCTGCATGGAGCAGTTGTCCACGTAAAGATAATCCAAAGTTACGTCAGGATACTCCGGCGCCATCGAAGAAGCAATCTCACGCCAGAGTCTCGAGGACTCCAATACATTAGCTTTATCAACAAGCGTCAGCTTCTTCGACCGTCCCTGAGCGTAACGGAATCCCTCTTTCAGTATTCTCGTAATCTCCGCAGTCGAATATTCTTCTGTATCGTAAGCCGTCATACCCTTAACAGAGCCGTCAGAAAGAGTCTCGACCGAATCCGAGCGGCCGTGCTTGCCGAAGTAGATTCCGCCCGTCAGCTCGCGGACAATCAGTATATCCATGGTATCGACATTCTTAACTGGAGATGCAGCCGCCAGTTCCTTGAACATAATCGCCGGACGGAGATTAGAGTACAGTCCGAGGCCGGAACGAAGTCCGAGCAAAGCACGCTCAGGTCTTAATGAGGGCTCGACGTTATCCCACTTAGGTCCTCCGACAGCACCCAGCAGTACCGCATCGGAAGCCCGGCACGCATCAAGCGTAGCCTCAGGCAACGGTATACCGTACTTATCTATCGCGCATCCGCCTGCATCACATGAAGTAAACTCGAATCCGAATCCTTCGAGCTGCCCTGCTTTCTCTAATACTTCTACGGCGGCACCTGTTACTTCGGGGCCGATTCCGTCGCCTGCAATTACCGCTATCTTATAAGTCTTCATATCAGACCTCC
Organism: uncultured Clostridia bacterium; assembly: GCA_946545505.1. Lineage (GTDB taxonomy): Bacteria > Bacillota > Clostridia > Saccharofermentanales > Saccharofermentanaceae > Saccharofermentans. The sequence goes on along the minus strand of CAMNNN010000090.1, from coordinate 1,484 downwards.
GACTTGGTCTTAGTGTAAGTAACGAGACCTCCCGCCTCGATTATCTTCTTTATAAACTCGGGGAACGGCTTCGCAGTAAACTGCTGTCCTGTCGTGACATCGCGAATCACACCCGTGTCGAAATCAGCCTCGACCTCATCGCCGTCGTTGATGGCAGCGGAAGCCTCGGGACACTCCATTATAGGTAGGCCAACGTTGATCGCATTGCGGTAGAATATCCTCGCGAAGCTCTCGGCAATGACTAAAGAAATTCCGCTCGCCTTGATTGCTATCGGGGCATGCTCACGGGAGGAACCGCAGCCGAAGTTGCTTCCTGCCACCATAATATCGCCTGCACTTACGCGGCTTACGAAAGTATTATCTATATCCTCCATGCAGTGCGAAGCGAGGTGCGCGGGATCCGCTGATGTAAGATGGCGCGCCGGGATGATTACATCCGTGTCCACGTCATTGCCGTACTTGAATACTTTACCTTTTACAGACATATGCTCACCTCCGGTCAGATCTCGTCTGGAGTCGCCACGCGGCCCATTACGGCTGATGCCACAGCTACAGGCACGCCGCTTAAGATAACCTCGGACTCAACGTGCCCCATACGCCCTACGAAATTGCGGTTAGTTGTAGATACGCACCTCTCACCTGCAGCGAGTATGCCCATGTGACCTCCAAGGCACGGTCCGCATGTAGGGGTAGAGATAACACAGCCGGCATCATCGAACACCGCGAGCCAACCTTCATCAAGAGCCTTGCGGTAGACTCTCTGAGAGCCCGGAATAATGATGCACCTGACACCGTCAGCCACCTTCTTGCCCTTAAGAAGCTGCGCCGCAGTTCTGATATCTTCTTCTCTTCCGTTAGTACAGGACCCGATAACGACCTGATCTATCTTCATGTCCTTCACATCCTTGGCAGCACGAGTGTTGGAAGGAAGATGAGGAAGTGCCACCGTAAGCGGCACGGATGCAAGATCGATCTCAATAACACGCTCATAAGAAGCATCCTCATCAGGCTCATAAGCAGTAAACTCGCCGCGGGTATATCTGTCGATATTAGTAGTTGCTATATATTCAAGAGTTATGTCATCTACCGGGAATATGCCGTTCTTACCGCCGCACTCTATCGCCATGTTGGATATCGTAAGGCGCTGATCCATCGACAGCTCCTTAACGCCGTCACCCGTGAACTCGAGCGACTTATACAGGGCACCGTCAACGCCGATCATTCCGATAAGATGAAGGATAATATCCTTGCCTGTTACGTAAGGACCGGGCTTACCCGTGAGAACCACCTTGATCGCATCAGGAACCTTAAACCATGTGGAGCCCGATGCCATGGCACATGCCAAATCCGTAGAACCTACGCCCGTCGCGAAAGCGCCGAGAGCTCCGTAAGTACACGTGTGAGAATCCGCGCCTATAATGGCATCGCCGGGCAGTATCAGTCCGTTGTCGGGAACGATTACATGCTCGATACCCATGTCTTTC
>CAMNNN010000089.1 GCA_946545505.1 uncultured Clostridia bacterium | reverse complement strand
CGACATGATAAGTCTTCTGTTACGCGTATACATCATCGAAGTAATAAGAAGGTCCACTCCGGTTATGAATACCGATATAGCAATCAGATCAAAGATCGAATGCATTCTTGTAACGCACACGGCAAGTATGACCGCGAGCTCTGTCGCGAACTGTATCCTGTGTTTCGACTGTCTTCCCCTCGCGAAAGCGAAGGCAAACACCAGAATTGCAGACAGAATGTGCTTCATGAAAGGCAGCCCGAGACCGAAGGCCGCATCAATATAATCTGCGATGAGGCAGCCGGTTCCCACAAGCACAATGCTTGCCAGGAATCTCGTTCTTCTTAAGATAAAGCTTCTAAGGTGCCTGTATCTGTTACGGGGAAGGTTAAATGCGTCGCATAATTCCTCCGAGGAGAACAGCATATCCTTCCCTCTTATCCTGCTTATAAGTACTGATAACAGCATCAGGATAAGCGTGCTGATAATGATTCTCAGACCTTTACCTGCTGTATGCGTAAAATGCCTTATAACTTCAGTAATCAGAACGCCTGACAGCGATGAGAACAGTGCGGCAATGAACGGTAATACTATCTCTGCGGAACCAGCCTTTATGAACTCGGTGTACTTAACCATCTCACCGCTTAAGAAATCGATTCCCGTAAAGCCTGAAGCATCCTTACGGACGGGACGAAAAGAAACCAGATCCGAAGCCTCGAGCGTTAATGCAGTAAGTCCCGCACCAAGGAAGACAAGACCATCCAAGGACAGCTTGTCACCGAACACCAGACTCAATACCACTGCAGGTATGAGATTCAGCACTATAGACACCGGCATCATGTCAGGGCTCTCGAAGAACCTCATGGTAAATGACCAGAACAGCACATAAACAACAGCTGCACCGAGCACCCACAGAGAGGATACGGCGTAAGCCTGAATACCGCCGCCGTTATACGGCATCATCAGGCAGATCGCGACAATAATAAAAGCCGTGAAGATACATGATCTCGTAGAGAACCTGTCGCACTCGCGCACCTTATTGGCGGCAAGACCGTCGAATGGATTCTCAGGTATGGAATCCATCTCCTTCAGATCGAAGAAAGGCGACTTGTTTAATGACTTGTCCGATGTATCTATCATGCTCATATCAGGCCATCCAGTTAAGGTAATCTTTCAAGAATCTGTATGCGGTATTGATCGCGGAAACGATATCAGAGGTGCTCATGATATCTCCCTCGATACCATCAATATACGTATTAATTTCAGCCATAGGAATGCCGTCGATACTGTCGGCGTCGTAAGCCGAATCGCCGGTACGTATTCCGTCTTCACTGCCCCTGCTGTCGGAAGACATCTGCTCACCGCCGTCGGCAGCGGTGGAATCGAAGTCAGAGTAGTCGGACATGTCACCGGTGATCTTCTGTCTTACATTCATCTGGGATCCGTCAGGCAGAGCGAACACCCCGGGATACCCGTCGAAAGTAAACACGATGAACTCATCGTCATTTACGACACCCAAAGACTCGAAGTCGCCCTCGAACAGGCCGTCTATGATTTCCCTCAGAGCCGCGAAATACATATCCTTATCAAACTCGGCTCTGGAGTTCTCGATGCACTCGACACACAGTTCCACGAAGGTCCTGATGTTAACCGAGACACCATCGATAATATCGGTGGTACCATCGGACTTCATCGCGAGCAGATCCGGATTCTGAACATCCATAAGAGCATGACAGAGGATATAAGACTGCGATGCCCAGTTAAGGCCCGCTACTTCATATACGCCGTCGAGAGATGACTCTCTTCTGTTCTTGATATTCATGTCGACATTAAACGCATCCCACTGAACCATGGTGATCATTCCGTTCTCGATACTCATCTCTACATAATCGATATAACCGGAACGGTCAGCCGACAGTGTCTGTGCATAGTAGATACCGTCGTTAAGACCTGCGAGCACCTGCTGCTCGGCTGCATCAGCCGTATCCTGTCTCTGAATACCGTAAGCCACGGGAATCTGCTGGCCTCTCGTCTGATTAAAGATAGTACTTATGTCCTCGTCCGTTATCGCAGACAGCCCCTGATCCTGAGGATCTCTCTGAAGCCCCGTCAGCTGTGCCGTATTGTAATCGATACCGATCATGAGATTAAGAGGATTTCCCGTCTGATGATCAGTCACTTCAACCTCAACAACAAATCCGTTCGGGTTTCCGTCCTCATCGAGACCTTCATATACATTGGAGATTCCGTAACCTTCCACCAGAGCGCTTTGAACTTCAGTATAGGATGACGCAGGAAGAACATCAGCATAATCTGCCATGAGTCCTGCCTGAAGGCGCGTATACTCTCTCGTATTCGTCGCGAGGATCACACCCACTACGGCAAGAGCACTCAGTACAAAGAACAGTATCGCTTCTATGGTAAAGCGGACGACATTATCACGACTCAGCATCTGTCACATCCTCCGCCGAAGCTTTAATTACTTTATCCGAGAAATCCAGCACATCCGTAAGGATTCCGGTTATGAGCACAGGGATTACCAGAAGATCGATACCGGTCATTTTGAACGATGCCAGGAAAGTTAAGGCAGCACACAGAAAAGCCTGAATCACCGATACAGGGCCGAACGACTTGACCGTATCATCGTCGAACAGAAGATATGCCGCCGTGAAAAGTATTCCGGAAGTAAAAAGGAAATACCCCGTCTGTGCCGTTCCGAGGTAGATGTCCTTGATGAGCAGAAGAAGTGTCAGCATGCCGAGGTAGCACGCGGGCAGGTACGGCTTGAGGACCTTTTTCGAGATGAGGTATATCATTCCTGCAAGAAGTATCACGGCACAGGAAGTACCGATAAATGACGGGAAACGTCCCGCAACAAGTTCAGAAAAATAGTACTGCGAAAGGTCGACAGGCTCCGGCGAATACGCACCGAATATAAGGCTTCTGAGCATCACTCTGTCCCCGCCGGGAAGTGCCAGCGCAGCCTCGTTCATCGGGAATACGATGCGGATGAACAGTCTTCCTGCGCAGGCCGCGTTAAGGAAAGACGAACCCCTTCCTCCCGACAGCTGCCTTATGACGACTGAAGCGAACAGCACGCCTGAAGCAGCAATGTAAATCGGAGTGTCCGGCGGAAGCAGCAAAGCAATAACGGCACCGTTATAAAGAGGGTTCAGAATACTTCCGCGGCTCATTTTCCGTATCCTCGAGCACACGTCATCCGACATTGCGAAAAGAAGCGAGCAGAATGCGATCAATATAAGCGCCCTTAAGCCGTAGAAGACAACACCAACGGCGACGGCAGGCACGAGCGATACAAGGTGCGCCGCAGCCGAGTATGCGTCGTTATTCTCAGTGTGTATGAACGGGGCCTTTACTCTGTCTGTCATTCTGACTCCCACCCCTCGAAAGGAAGTGTAATCGTGTCTGACACAGGTTTACGGCTCTCGGCGGAGCTTACGGTATCAGCCGACAGCAATGAGAGATCATCGACCCATTCGCAGTCGCCTACGGAAGCATACGGGAAGCTTCCCTTCTTACGCTTTGTAGCTGCGAACTGACCGACGACACTCGACAGCTTGATATATGAAGGGCAGATATAGGAGCACGCTCCGCAGTTGATGCACTTATTCGCACCGAGGCGTTCCGCGTCCTTCTCCCTTCCGTTATTTATAAGCATATAGAGTTTATCAGGCTCGATGTTAACGGGACATACATCAGAACACTTGCCGCAGCCGATGCAGGGCGAGTTGATATCCTGAACATCCGTGATAAGACATATACCCGATGTAGTCTTGATGATAGGTGTCATCTCCGGATTATCGATCTGCAGTCCCGTAAGGCAGTTACCCCACACAGTGATCCTCGAGGAGCTCTTAAAACCGTTGACATTGTCGAGAAGCTCAGAGACCGGAGTTCCGATAGGAGCTACAACATTACGCAGAAGACCGTCTTCGGTACTGATACTTATCGTCCTTGAGACAAGAGGCATACTCTCTGATATGGCGTTCCAGCACGTATAAACAGTGGAACAGTTAAAGAGTACGGCCTTACATCTGTTCTCGAGGCACTCACCTTCTTCGAGTTCGACGCCGTAAACAGCACGGGCCACCATTCTGTAGTATCCCTGAGGGAATCGGTTCTTAAGATAGATCAGGTTGAAGGCATATCCCGAATACATCGAGAAGCTTCTTTCCATCGCACTTCGTAGAGCTGTGATCTCCTTCTTTCTGTCCTTCGAGATCAGGATATTGATGACCTTAACTCCGCACGAACCCGCAAGTGCGACGGCACCCATGATAACGTGGTCGGCATATTCATCGATGATAAGATAATCCGAATCGGCGAACGGCTCACTCTGAAGGCAGTTGACGAGAAGCTCCTTGACCTTAAATCTCTTGGCCCTGTTGATCTTAACGATAGTGGGGATTCCCTCGCCGCCCATACCTACGATACCGGCATCTCTGACGATACCCATTACCGTGGATGCACTTACATTCACATTATTACGCGGACGGACCGAAGGATGGTAAGTCCTCTTTCTGTCGCCTTCGATAAAGACGGACATGCTCGTCCTTCCGTCGGGAAGCACGATAGGTCTTACCGCGGTTACGGTTCCGGAAATACCCGCATGAACAGGTACGGCCATCGCGCCCGGAGCGGGTGCTCCGACACACTGACCGATCGTTACCGGTTCGCCTACCTTTACATTAGGAATGCATTCATCACCGTGATGCTGAAGCATCGGGAGGATCAATCTGCTCGGATAGACCCTCTCGAGCATAACATCGCGGTCAAAAGACGAACGCTTTGAAAAATCCAAAGCGTTGTCTGAGTTGAAACCTTTATAGAAAGAAGAACTTCGTCTGCCTACGGACATAGGCTGACCTTAGTCTGTATAACCCTCAAGGCGCTTCGCATAAGAAGATCTGCCGAGCTTTCTTATGGACTTAGCCTCAATCTGTCTGATTCTCTCTCTTGTAACTCCGAGGCTTCTTCCTACTTCCTCGAGCGTTCTCTGCTTATCGTCATCAAGACCGAATCTCAGTCTGATAACCTTAGCCTCACGCTCTGTAAGAAGATCGAGGACCTTGATCAGGTCTTCCTTAAGAAGCTCTCTGGATACTTCATCATCAGGTGATACATATTCATCGGAAGGAATGAAGTCAACGAGATGTGAATCCTCTTCCTCACCGACAGGCTTGTCGATGGATACGGGATCCTGTGAGATTCTCTGGATATCACGGATCTTATCGACAGGCATGTTCATCTTCTCTGCGAGCTCATCGATAGTAGGCTCTCTTCCGAGATCCTGAATGAGCTGACGCTGAACACGTGTGAGCTTGTTGATCGTCTCAACCATGTGAACGGGAATTCTGATCGTTCTTGCCTGGTCGGCGATAGCTCTTGTGATAGCCTGTCTTATCCACCATGTAGCATATGTGGAGAACTTGAAGCCCTTGGAATAATCGAACTTATCAACTGCCTTGATAAGACCGATATTACCCTCCTGTATAAGATCGAGAAGGCTCAGACCTCTGTTCATGTACTTCTTCGCGATAGATACGACGAGACGCAGGTTAGACTCTACGAGTGTATCCTTAGCATCCTTGTCGCCGTCCTGCATCCTCTGAGCGAGTTCTCTCTCCTGCTCTGCATTGAGCAACGGGATCTTACCGATCTCCTTAAGATACATACGGACGGAGTCGTCTACATTTATCTCTTCGGAGCCTGTTGCCGATACATCGTCAGCTGCGTCATCATCTTCTTCATCAGTGTCGGGAACGATCTTGATCTTCATAGACTCGAGCTTAGCGATAAGAAGCTCTGTAGTCTCAGGAGAAACATTCTTCTCCACCATGAGAAGATCGAATTCGCCTTCAGTGATGGATTTGCCCGAAGCCATAAGCTTCAGCTGGGCAATAATACTCTTCAGATCTTCAGAAAGCTCGACATTAGCCGGCTCAGCGGAGATCTGTTCTGTTTCTTCTGTTTCCTTCACTTGTGCCTTCTTCTTAGAACCCTTGGGGCTCTTGGTAGTTTCTTTCTTATTCGAAGATTCGGCTTTCTTTGCTGCAGGCTTAGTCTCAGCCTTAGTCTTGGAAGCAGACTTTGTTGTCTTCTGCTCCTTTGCCTCAGTCTTCTTTACTGTCGAGGAAGCCTTCTTGGTTGAAGTTTCCTTCTTAGTTGTGGTCTTGGTTGTAGTCTTGGCTGCAGGCTTCTTGGCAGAAGCCTTTGCTGTTGTCTTCACTGCAGACTTAGCGGCTGTCTTCTTTGCAGGGGCTGCCTTCTTTGCAGGTACCTTAGCTGCTGTCTTAGTTGTCTTAGCGGTGCTCTTTGCAGCGGGCTTCTTAGCGGAAGCCTTCGCTGTTGTCTTAGCCGCAGACTTAGCGGCTGTCTTAGTCGTCTT
>CAMNNN010000088.1 GCA_946545505.1 uncultured Clostridia bacterium | reverse complement strand
AGCTCATAGAATCTTACGAAAGAATAACTCTCATCATCAGGAGCCTCATCTTCGAAGGTGAACTCTTTGCCCTTGAATCTTCTCTTGTTCTCGTACATAAGACTGTCAGCTCGCTCGAAGACATCCTGAACACGCAGGTCGCTCTCGGGAGCGTACTCGGACATACCGAAGGCGAAGGTAACGCCATCTGCAAGAGTATTAATACGCTGCCTGGTCACCACCTGCTTGAACAGCTCATGCCTCATCTTGTAGTCCGTCCCTCTTAAGACGACAACAAACTCATCTCCGCCGTATCTGAAGACGGGACTGTGGCCGAAGATCTCGCATATGATACTGCAGGCTTCCTTAATATATTCATCGCCTGCGAGGTGGCCCTGCTCGTCATTAACCTTCTTCAGACCGTTGATGTCACATACGGCAATCGCGAACTCAAGTTCCTCGCCGCTTCCGATCTCGCTGTCAAGAGCGGACTCCATATTTACATAGGCGTGCTTATTCTTGACTCCGGTCAGAGCATCTTTGTTAGCCATATCAATGGCGGCGCCGACGGCAGCCTCGTACGCCTGCTCGCGCCTCATCTGAGCGTCCACATCTACAAGGCCCATAATTATATGACGGACATCGTTCTTCGGATGTACGACATTCAAAGTAACATATCTTATTCCGTCACCCAGTCTCTGTCTGTATGTGAGAGAAACTATTCCGGACTCATCAAGGTGGCGAAGCAAAGTCTCCTTATCCAGCTCATGCAGTACTGTATCGATATCATCCTTATAGATATATGCCTTAACATCGGGCACCATATCAACGAAGAAATCCGATCCTTCTTTGGCGGTACCGAGCTTGGCATACTCTTCGCCGGCGTTGTACTGAATGTAGGAATTATCCAGGATATCGATGTAATAGATTGCCTCATAGCGACTCGCCAGTGCACCCGCGATGTGCTGATAAGTCATTCTCTCAAGCTCGGCGGCCCTCTGCGTTCTGACCTGATCATCGACATTCTGAACGGCTATGATGACTTTATCGTCAGAGCCTTTGATGGTCTTAAGAAAATAGTGATACGGCTTCCCTCCGACCATCAGCTGATAGTTAATGGAGAAGGACTTTCCGTTCCTCAATATCTCGGTGATATTCTCTTTCCTGAAAGACTCGATAAACCTGTCCTGGTCGTCAGGATGCACCTGTTCCCGGGCGTCGTGGATAACATCTTTATAGAAATTATCTCCGGAGGCTCTTTTTATAAGCTCCTTATTATCACCCTCCGCCAGATACTCGACGTAGCTGTCATCTTCAGCGTCGATTATAAAAATGCTGTCATAATCGTTCGCCAGCGCCAGGGCGATCTCACTGAAGGTTATAGGTTTCTTGTTCTGAGCGTTATCAGACACAATACACCTCCAAGTGATGATAGTTATGTTTATTGTACTAGGGGCAGAGTATGTATTGAGTAAACGTTATGTAAAGAATTCTTAACTCGGCTCGTCGAACCTGAATATCATCCTCTGGATATCCGGCTCATACATGTTCGATACCGATACATAAGTCGTAGTCGTATCTATGTGATCCGAGTGCAGCGGATGGCCGTTGACTACATTATAAGCAGCCTCTACTCCGAGATCTCTCACCGCATAGCCCGAGCCTAAGCTCATGAACTCATTAAGAGCCGCGATCGTATTGATCTCCGGGTGTTCAGTCAGAAGTTCCGTCGTTCCCTCATATGCCGATTCCTCGGTCGACACGCAGTTGACCGTATAGATCTGAGATACTCTTCCCGACTCGCTTATCGCGTCGCAGAATCCCTGCTCTTCGGGTGCTGCGGCGCAGCCTGCGAGAGAAGCTGCCATTGCGATACTCAATGCAGTTGAGATGATCTTCTTTTTCATTACCTCATTCTCCTTTGGGAATAAATTGCAACCCCTTCGATTGCTTTGTTGAGATGAGGTTATCAATGTTGAAGATCAGTCTGAATTGAAACGGTTATCAAGTTTGTGGGAATTTCTTCGATAGATCGGTGTGTAGATTTTTCACCGTAAATTATCCAACCGGATTTGTTAAAAATCTTCAGATTAGGGTTGGAATATGTAATCTTCCGTGATACTCAATGGTCTCCACTACCCAAAATACTGCCAATCACAGTTACTTTTGGTAGTAGTTTTGGTAATAGTTGCTCATATTACCATTTTCACTACCGTAATCCACAACACATGGTAGTGTTGTTGGTAATCATTGGTAATCTACCTCAAAGAGCGTCTCAAGCCTGAAGAATCGTACCTCCGCCGATCACTTCATCGCCGTCATAAAGCACACAAGCCTGGCCGGGCGTAATCGCACGAAGTGCCTCGTCGAAAATCACCTCTACCCGACCGTCTTCGAGCCCCCGGCACTGACACGGCTGTTCCTTCTGACGGTATCTTATCTTAGCCATACAGCGCTTCTGTCCATCGGGCACAATACCGCATGTCCAAATAAAATCACCGGCGATCAGACGGTCGGAATAAAGATCTTTCTCAAGACCTACATATACATTATTAGTTACGGGATCGACGCGAAGAACATACAGCGGTTCTTCGAATGCGATACCAAGACCTTTACGCTGGCCGCGCGTATATCGGATGATGCCTTCGTGCTTTCCCAATACGCGGCCGTCGGTATAAACAAAGTCGCCCTTGGGATAATCGCGGCCGGTGAGTTCTTTAATAACATCCGTATATTTGCCCTGAGGTACGAAACATATATCCTGACTGTCCGGTTTATTGGAATTGATAAACCCGTTCTCCTCTGCGATCGCGCGGGTCTGCGCCTTCGTAAGATTGCCTATCGGAAAAAGCACATGAGCGAGCATCTCCTGCGTCAGTGAATACAGAACATAACTCTGATCCTTATTCTCATCGGGAGCTTTAAGCAGTGCGTAGCGGCCGTCGCGCTTCTCTATACGGGCATAATGTCCGGTGACGATATGGTCGCATCCGAGCACTTGGGCGCGTTCGAACAGCTTGTCGAATTTCATATATCGATTGCAGTCTATGCAAGGATTCGGAGTCAATCCGTGCTCGTAAGCATATATAAACTTATCTATAACATTCTCGCGGAAACCGTCCTTAAAGTTGAAGACGTAGTAAGGCATCCCGAGCTTAAATGCCACGGCGCGTGCATCCTCGACATCGTCCAATGTACAGCATGTGTGAGAATTCTCCTTAACGACCGCAGGATCATCGTGAAGCTTCATAGTGCAGCCGATGCACTCGTAACCTTCCTTCTGCGTAAGGTATGCTGCGACGGAAGAATCAACTCCGCCGCTCATCGCGATCAGAGCCTTCATTCTTCTATAACTGCCTCAGATGAATCAGTGGGGATATCCGCCCGCGCCCTTACGAACAGGTATACGGAATTCGCTACCAACAGGAACGACACAACGAAGTTGATAACCATGGAGATCAGATTATAGCCATTATTCTTATAGAACACGATCGACAGGATCGCCAATAAGATGCTTATTCCGACGGAGACGACCGCTAAGAGTCTGAATATCCAGAACGAAGGAACAAACTTCTCGCGGTCTTTATTCTTCATAAATATAAGTGCATACATACCCGTTATTAACAGACCTAATACCATTGAAATGATACTGCTGATAACAATCCGGGTATAATACTGAACATCCGAGACATCACGCTGAGCCAAAAACAATTTGTTATAGAAAAACGATATAAAAGGACTTATGAACAGTACCGCGAGCGATATGATGAGAGGCACAAAACTTGTATTGTAATTACGCTTCACATAAAGCCACATCAGTATCAAACCCAGTACGGACAGGAAGGCGCCTCCTATTCCGATCATACTAACGGTACCTCTGTACATCTCGTAGAAACCGTCAGAGTCGGAATCAAAAATCCAGCCTCTGTTGTACATATACATCAAGGTGGAAGAATATCTGGCGGTCATGTTCTGAAATGCGCTTACCGCTGTCCATACGCAGAGCAGATGCACATTCTTATTCTTGCCTGTAAGCGAGATCAGTCCCAATACGAATGCGACAAACGCGAGCGCCGGGATTCCGATGTTATACAGAAATTCAATAATTAAGTAAAGTCTTCCTAAATCCATTATTCATACCTCCGAATAATCTTCTCAATTATATACCATGCCGGAAGGTTTATCGGCGGTGTTGAACTTTTGCTCATACGGTGTAAAATTACACTATATACCTCACATGGAAAATGGAGCATATCATGACCAGAGAAGAATTAGTATCCGAAGTTAACACCAGATTAAAACTCGTCAGAACCGAGTACGGTCTTACGCAGGATAAGATGGCGGCTATCCTCGGAATCTCGAAGAAGACTTTGGTCGAGAGCGAGAAAGGAAGACGTTCTCTCGGGTGGACGGAGACTGTGGCGCTGACCGCCATTTTCGCGGAGAGTACGATACTTAAGGATGCACTCGGAGAAGACTTCGCGCAGATGGTGTCTGCACTCGCACTTAAAGATGTCGATGTCACCTACCCCACCACAATGGGCGGGAAAGTTTGGTGGCGTGATGTGAAGAAGACCAAGGGTTATAAGATCCAGCAGAACCTCATATCAAACCACTACAGGCTGCTCGACGACGCTGACAGAAGGCTGATGTCATCCTTCGATCTGAAGGCCGTCGAGAACTATCTGGAGGAGATCATATGAAGAAGAGTGACGCTAAGATCGCAGTTACGGTAGTATTAATCTTCGCGGTGCTGCTCATCGCGTTGGGTTTCATCGCCTTCATGCCGCGCACAAAGAAGTTCACTAACATATATGAAGAGTCCGCCTTCGCGGACAACAATGTCATCCTGACGGGAGACGGACATGAACACCACTACCACGCGTATGCGGGCAGCTACAACTGTTATATTGACTGCGACGATGAGCTCGCCGAGAGTGACGATCCCATCTCACTTACGGTCCGCCCCATAGGCCTCCGCTGGTACAGGACAGACATGAGCGGCATCTTCATCAAGGAGCTCACTCTCGTCTACGAGATCACTGACTAATCCGTCAACATCTCGAAGCCCAAGCACAGTCCGAGCACCATAGTTCTCTGTGATGCGGACGTACCAGGCTCGAAAATAACAAGGTACTTATCAGCCCATGTAAGCGCAGTCTTAACAAGACCGTTCCACTTACGGTTGAGGCTGACCCACCGGTGCCGGAGACGCTACTGGTGCTTCCGCGGGAGATAAGCGGAAGCATTTGTATACCGTTTGACGCCAGTAACAATACGAGGTTAACGAATGCCAGAACTACGATTGGCAGCTTGGATTTGGTCTGGGGCATATATAACTCCTTCTTATATAAAACCTACTCGCGTTATATATTATCACTGTTTCTTGAGATTGTTGTATAATCCGAATTATTGGGAGGTATTGTTTATGAGAAGATCTTTTATTAAGTCTTTTTCCGCTGTATTGGTAGCGGTGATCACGCTCACATTCTTCGGAACCGGCATCCGCGCTGATGTCGAACCCTCCGATGGAATCAGAAGATTCGTCTCGAGCCTTTATTCAGAATGTCTCGGCCGTGAGCCTGATCCTTCAGGATATAACGACTGGTGCATGAAGCTCGCGAACGGACAGATCACGGGCAAGCAGGCCGCTTACGGCTTCTTCTTCAGCAATGAGTTCTTAGGTATAACAGCAAGCAGCACGATGGAAGAGACCATCGACAGATTCTACCGTGTCTTCCTCGACAGACCCTCCGACGTGGACGGCTTCTACTACTGGTACGACCGCCTTTTCGATCCGGACGGCTCCATCTCAATGCTCTTCAACGGTTTCGCCGATTCCGAAGAGTTCAGGAACAAGTGTCTCGCATTCGGCGTTAACCCCGGCGATCACATCTCGGTGCCCGAGAACTTCGGAGTAACGGAAGTATTCATGCAGTACGCCTGGTGGGAAGGCGCGATGAGCCCCGAAGCCAGAGCGTTCCTCCAGAACCACACAGATCACACACGCAGAAGCGCTTACCCCTCCGGAGATAAGGGCGGCGCCATGACAGGCACGATAACGGTATCAGCGGCTGACTACGCTATCTGCGAGAGATTCGCGGCCGAGCATTTCAGACCCGAGTGGACCGACCTTGAGAAGCTCGAGTTCACCGCACTTTGGATCAGACTCAACGTACACTACGCTTACGGCGGAGTCGGCGGCAGCTACTGCGACGCCATCTTCAACCGCCGCACAGGCCAGTGCATCCAGTATAACGGCGCCATGCTCGCGATGATGTCTTACTTAGGCTACGACGTCAGGATGGTTCACGGCCACATCGGCCGCCGCCATAACAATCACTACTGGGGCGAAATGGACGCGAACGGCGTCACATACATCATCGACACAGGCTGCATCGAGGACAACAACCTCCACTTCATGGTAAGCGCAGCAGAGTGGGCTGATTATTACACACCGTAAGGTGTCATCG
>CAMNNN010000087.1 GCA_946545505.1 uncultured Clostridia bacterium | reverse complement strand
GGGAATGGTGAACGATCTGTGCACGGCAGTCGATTATATCTCGAAGGAAAGAGGAATCCGTAAGCTTCACCTCATCGGAGATTCCGCAGGAGGATATCTCGCTGTTATGATGGGAAGTCTTCTTCGCAGCAAGACGATCAGACAAGATATCGGAGTCTTCATTGATCCTGATGTCGAAGTAATCTCGGTCAATTCCATCTGCGGCGTTTACGACGGTGATCCGCGCAAGTTCCCGGGGTATTTCTTCGTAAGACCTTCCAGAAACGAAGGCAGAGATATCGACATCCCTGATTACATCTATGACCTTCGCGATCTTATCAAGCACACGGGACTTCCGCGCACATGTCTTGTAACAGGAGACAAAGATTTCCTTCACGATTCCAATGTGAGGATGAGAGATTTTCTTAAGGAGCAGGGCATCCCTGTACAGTTCTACGATGCTATTTCTTCCGAGACCGGGAAGGCGGAACATGTATATGCCATCTCGGATCCCGCATGGCAGGAATCGCATGCGGCTTTGATGCTGATAATTAAGAATGCTGTCGGCTGAGTACGTACTTGTCCTTCTTTATTATGAATTGTTATTCGGCTTCTCGGTCTTCGGATCGCAGTTCGCCTCTTCCATACCCGGAGTCATATTAAGCTCTCTTTATCTCGGACTTCCCGTATGCCTTTTGCTGTTGGCATTAAGAGGTAAAGTTCGTGCGGGTGCAGAAATCGTTGTGCGCATTCTGGCCGCGATCCCGTTCCTTATAGAGTTCTTCATCTGGATGCAGTTCAAGACCGTCTACGACATCAACACGATCCTCTTCGGAGGCGGTGATGCACTCACGGGTTTCTCTGATATGATCAAGGATCTGATCTTCTCCGTGAACGGAATGAGCCACATAATCGCATTCTTCCTGCCCACGGTTATCTTCATCCTAAGACTTGCCTTCAGGCGGTTCAGACCGGTCGTTCTCGAGCAGTGGAAAGTGGGACTTCTCGCGCTCCTGATCCCTGCAGCATTCTTCTCCAATATGCTCATGATCTCGCTTAATCCCGCTTCACGCGCGATACATAATGAGGAGTATAACTTCCCCGCGGCCACAGCGAAATTCGGCTTATCGGAGGCGCTCGCACTCGACATAAGAAGCCTTATGAGAGGCGACGATGACTTAGCTTTCAGCAGTGTGGATGTGCCTGTGACGGCGCTTCCTACCGCGACTCCCACGCCTACGCCCGTTCCGGTTCCGACAGTGCCGGGAGCGACGGCTACACCCACTCCTTCACCGACGCCGACACCGTATCCTCACGTGATGGATATCGATTTCGAGGGCATCGCAGAAAGTGAGTCGGGAACGGTCGCGAACCTCGCGGCTTACTGCGCGTCGCTCGAGCCTTCCATGAGCAACGAGTACACGGGCCTGTTCGAGGGCAAGAACCTCATCATGATCACGGCGGAGGCATTCACGGCTGAGGCGATCGATCCTGTTATTACGCCTAACCTCTACCGCCTCGCGACGCGCGGCATCAATTTCACGGATTCATATGTGCCTGCCACGGCAGGTACTATCGGAGGCGAGTTCTCGCACGTGTTCGGTCTGCTTCCTCAGGACGGCGGAGTGTCTTTCTATCACATGGCATGCAGAGGCAACACGTACCTTACGATGTCGCAGAGACTCAATGCACTGGGTTACTACGGCATGGCTTTCCACAACAACGACTACCAGTACTACACACGTAACGTAACTCATAATCTTCTCGGCTACTCGGAAGGTTACATGGGCTGGGGCAACGGACTCGAGTCTTACATCGATCCCGTATGGCCGGAGAGCGACCTTCAGATGATGGAGGCTACGATTCCGATGTATATCGATCAGCAGCCGTTCAATATCTACTATATGTCGGTAAGCGGACACTCTAATTATTCACGTTACGCGAACGCCCAGAGCCGCGCACACTGGGATGATACGGCTTCACTCGAAGGCGAGTGCTCCGATACGGTTCGTGCATATATTGCTTGTCAGGTTGATCTTGACCGTGCCGTAGGATATCTTCTCGAGCAGCTCGAGGCGGAAGGAATACTGGATGACACGGTTATCACAATATGTGCCGATCACTATCCTTACGGACTTGATAACGAACATCTGTCTGAGCTTTACGGATATGACGTAACGAATACGGTTCTGCGTGACCACAACAGAATCATCATCTGGTCAGGCTGCCTCGAGCACGACGATCCGATCGTGATCGATACGCCTGTTATGTCGATTGATATTCTGCCGACACTTCTTAATCTGTTCGGTATCGAATACGATTCGAGACTGCTGCCGGGACGTGACGTATTCTCGGATGCGATGCCTTTATACTTCAATGCCGGGTATGACTGGAGAACGGATCTCGGAACTTATATCAGCGGACAGGCGACGTTCTATCCGAATGACCCGGATGCCGAGATCCCGGAAGGATATGTAGAGGCTGTGCGTACGATAGTTGCTAATAGAATTAATTACTGCAGCGGCGTATTGTCATCGAACTTCTTCCGCTATCTGTTCGGTGACCCGAACGGCGATTATACACAGTACATAATCGACACCGAGCCGGTTAGAGTATATGACGAGACGCCCGAGGATACGCCTCCTACGGATACGGCGCCGACTGAGACTGCTGTGCCTACCGAACCCGCGCCGACCGATACGACACCGATTGAGGAAGTGCCGGTTCAGGAGACGTATTAATTCAGACAATAAAAATCACCTGATATGACAACCTGCCTATCAGGTGATTTTTTCTTAACTTACAGGTGATTTGTTAGCGGGTTTTCTTATACGTATTGTTGATCAACTTCGAAATCGGCTTATATACCCAGAAGGTGATAAATCCGATCGCCAGTCCCTTGAACAGATTGAAGGGGAGAAATACCCAGAGTACGAGACTCGTCTTGTCAGTAACAAGAGGATTTGCTGCAGCGCCCATTCCGAGGATAGCTTCCATGGGTATTCCTGCCACTGAACCATATAGAGGCAGAGTGAAGAAGTAATTGAACGGAACGGCGATGATAGAAAGTACCGCAGTAGCAATGAGCAGAGCTGCGATGGCGCCCTTTCTGGTTCTGTGCTTCTCATAGAAGAAACCGGCAGAGAACACATAGATGCTTCCCGTGATGAAATTACTGAGTTCACCGATTCCGGAAGTGCCTGTCACGGGAAGATGAATGAGGTTCTTAAGAAACTCGATCACGATGCCGTAGGCAGGACCCAATGCGAATGAACCGATGAGCACCGGAAGTTCGGAAAAATCGAACTTCAGGAATACAGGCATGAACGGAAGATTGAACTCGAGGTACATAAGTACGACTGCCATCGCCGTGAAGATGCCAGTCACTGCAATCTTGCGTGCGCTAACGCGGGAACTCTTAATAGAATCTTTGGTAATTTCGGACATAAAAAACAACTCCTTCCATCCGGACTTTAACCGTCGGCCGCGAAATCTCATCGCGTCAGTCCCGTCATAAGATTTAACGGGAGTTGCGGGCTTACCTTGCTGCTATCGCCTGAAGGCTCACCGCCGGTGGGGACTTACACCCCGCCTTGGATTCTGTGGAGATTATAAACTCTAGAAGGATTAATTATCAATAGGCTTTTTTAACGCACTTTCGCGGCCAAGAGCAATGTCGCTCACTCATCCCACGGAAGGACCTGCTCGCATCCGTAGTACGCCTCTAACGACATGTCGTTCTCATACAGGTAGGTCGCGAGTTCTACGCCGACGTAGCGGTAATGCCAGGCTTCGATGTCGTAGCCTGTCTCGTATACCCACTGCTGCTGGAATCTCCTTACGAAACCGAACTCATGGCAGTGCTCGTTGACCCACATGCCGGTCGTGGTCTCACCGAACTCATCGAGGATCTCATACTGGCCCTCGGGTGTGATGTCGAGCGCGAGTCCGAGCTGATGTTCGGAGCGGCCGGGAACGGCATTCTTACGAACAGAGAATGTGATGCCACGAAGGTTTGTCGAACGGTCAAAAAGATACTGCTGCAAATTCGCATCCCTGTAGCCGGACACGAGGAACAAACCCTGACCCGTAGCCTCTACGCAGGCGTCGTACATCGCTATCCATGCGTCACATGCTTCGGCTCTGATCTGCTGATTCATGGAGTGAGGCGCATCGACGAGATCCGGCGGTACGTAGTCCAGGGGAAGTGCGTAATACTTGTTTACGAGTACGGCGATGTCCTCCGGGTTATCTACGATCTGGGCACGGACTGATCTCGCATCAACAAAGCCGTTATACCAGGTCTCTTCGAACTGCGGCTCTACATACTCGGGTACCGGTGTCGGCACGGGAGTAGGTGAAGGAGTCGGAGAGGGAGTTGGACTCGGCGTCGGTGAAGGAGAAGGGGTAGGCGTCGCGGGTGCGGCGGTCTCCAAGACCGTCTCTTCAGGATGATTGATGATTGAACAGGACGAGACTCCGGCCAGTAAAGCGGAACCTGCGATGGCGACACAAACGAGTTTGAAGAATCTGTTATCTGCCTTCATATTCCCTGCAGGTCTTCTCGTAATTCTCTACCGTTCCGATATCGATGCATGAACCGTCGCCCTTGAATGCGTAGACGGGCATCTTCTTGTAAAGCCATGACGGGAAGTTACCGGGTGCATCGGGAGATCCGCCTTCGGCGATGTATTGCTTGAAAACGGGAAGGATATCACGGCCGTAGAAATATGTCGCATAGATACCCCATTCACTCTTAGGCTCCTGAGGCTTCTCTTCCATGTCGAGAACGCGGCCGTCTTCATCGAGAACTGCAACGGCGAGCTTCTGTCTCTGGTGAAGCTCAGGTACGTTGATGGCGATCAAGGTAGGAGCATTTTTCTCCTTGTAGAATTCATACATATTCTCGATGCTGTAAGTGAAGATATTGTCACCTGCGAGGATGCAGATATCCTCATCGATACCGAGTTCGTCTATCGTAAAAATGATGTCGCCGATGGCACCTCTCTTGTTGGTGTCGTCAGTCGTACCGTCATCGAGAACGACGATGGGAGCCTTGCCTTCACGGTTCTGTGATGAGGCCCAATCGGAGAACTGCTGATAGAATTTGGAGTTGGTAACAAGGGCAACCTTGGTGATGCCCGGAATACTGTCTACAGAGTCCATGATGTGATCGATAATAAGTCTGCTTCCGAGAGGAAGAAGTGACTTAGGTTTATCCTTCGTGAGCGGGTACAGTCTTGTGGCATAACCTGCTGCCAATAGAATCGCGATCATTCGTTATTCTCCTTAAATCCCCTATTCGATTTTTAATCATTATACACTACAACAAAATTATCTTTGTTATAATTAGTGGACAAAACTTTTTTGAAAGAAGACAAGTCTTTATGGATATATGTGCAGTAGTAATGGCGGCAGGTGATGGCAAGAGGATGAAGTCCTCTTACTCCAAGGTAGTTCATCAGGTTGCAGGTAAGCCGATCATAAAATGGGTTTACGATGCGCTTTGTGAAGCAGGCTGCAAAGAGCAGGTCTACATTGTCGGCGATAAGCAGGAGCAGATTCGAAATGTGCTGGGCGAGGGCGTCGCTTACGTGTTCCAGGAACAGCGTCTCGGTACCGGTCACGCGGTAATGCAGGCAGAGCCTTTTCTCGAGGGAAGAGGCGGCTACGTAATCGTACTTCCGGGTGACTCTCCCATGGTCTCCGCGCAGACCATCGCGAAAGCAGCAACTCACATGGAGCAGCACGACTATGCTGCGGTAGTAATCACAGCAACAGCGGAAGATCCGACAGGTTACGGAAGAGTAGTAAGAGATGAGAACGGCAACGTTCTTAAGATAGTCGAGCACAGAGACTGCAGTGAGGAAGAGCTGAAGATCAAGGAGATCAATTCTTCGATGTACATCTTCAAGACATCGCTTCTTCTTTCCGCTCTCGGAAGACTTTCCGCTTCGAATGCGCAGAAGGAATATTACCTAACCGACACCATCGACATTCTCATAAGAGACGGCGGCGTAGTCGGATCCGTTATCTGTGACTTCGAAGATACGCTCGGCGTTAACGACAGATATCAGCTTATGCAGGCGAGCAAGATCATCAACAAGAGGATCCTGCGCAAGCACATGATGAACGGTGTAGAGATCGTCGATGAAGATACGACTTGGATCCACTCAGCGGTCGAGATCGGAAGAGATACAATCATCCTTCCCGGAACGAGACTTATGGGTAACACCATCATCGGTGAGGACTGTATCATCGGTGAGAATACGAGACTTGACGGTGTGCAGGTCGGAGACGGAACGACGATCGATTCCTCGATCTGCTCCGAGTCCGTAATCGGCGCTGACTGCCGTATCGGACCTTTCTCACACATCAGACCCGGATCGCTCATCAGAGATCATGTTACGATCGGTGCTTACGTTGAGATCAAGGAGTCTGAGATCGACGAGTATACAAGAGCAAGACACCTCACATATATCGGTGACTCGGAGGTCGGTAAGAACGTTAAC
>CAMNNN010000086.1 GCA_946545505.1 uncultured Clostridia bacterium | reverse complement strand
ATCTCCTGTCTTTATTATTTACAATAAAGAAGTATACCCCCAAGGTTAAGTCACGGCAAGGCAAACGTCCAAATTCTCACGGGCATAGAAGACGAACCTTCCGTCCTCTTCCCTGTATATCATAGACAGTGCGGGACTGCTCGTATAAGTAGCCACTCTGCTGCCTTCAAGGGTGCAAGCACGCTCATAAAGATCATCGTCACCAAGTTCGAGTGCGATGTGCATAATATCGGGATAGATATTGACCGCCTCATCACCTTCAGTGGAACCGTAAGAGTAGTAATACTGCTGTCTTATAACACCTGTATTGATTATCTGCATCTTAAGCCAGTTGTATGCATCATCCGGCAGTTCATCCACCTGCGCCAGATGTCTCATGGTAACGACGGCAGACTCGACATCAACTGCAGCAGCAACGTTATGAGAATAGATATAGATGCCGTCGGCATAAGCATACGCGAACAGCGGAACCGACGAAGAAATCTGAGAATCCAGAACGAGCTCAAGATTACGCTCATAGCTTCCTTCGGGAAGAAGTCCGTTGTTCTCGAGATTTCTGATAAGTCTTAAGTCGACAGACGCTATCTCGATGCCCTGCACCTGCGTATATTCCGTGGGAACATCCTCACCGAGCTGCTCGAGTGACGAGTAAGAACCGTCACCGGGGTCATCAAGAGAATAGAAAGAACCCTGCTCGTAAACGGCGACACTTAAATCCTCCGTCCTCATGTTTCCTTCCTCATCGAAAAGCACATCAACAAGTTCACTTATCTTCTCCCCGTCCTTAACGCTTCCGTAAGATACGTAGTAATCAAGATAAGCCGTAAGGAACGCACAGATACCGGCATTGCTCTCGGTTCCGAAGTCATAGTAATCAAGGATCTGCTCTTTAAGTCTCATGGCAGAGATCCTGTCGCCGCTTCTGACATACATATCAAGAAGCAGAGCCTGGTCTTCAAGTCTGTATTCTGCGGAAGACTCCGCATCCTGATAAGAAAGCCTTCCGGCAATCATGTAAGACGAAGGTATAAACAGACTGTCACCATCCAGCCCCAGCATGAGGTTCTTCGTTCTCATCCAAAGATAACTCGACACGATGCCGTGTGATGAAGCCGTCTGCCTGTGTTCATAATCAACAACGGGAGCAGACTCGATATCAAATTTCACTGCACCGCCGTAGTACCTCTGGTACAGGAGATACCCGCCTCCGAGAATGAGTGCGGCTGCTGCGATTATGACTATTGTTATTATCTTCTTCCTCATAGAATTTGATTATACACAACTCTACATTAATCCGTTATACGATATAATAGACGAATGAGAGTTATCGGAATAATTGCTGAATATAACCCGTTTCACGGTGGTCACGAGTATCTTATCAATGAGGCAAAGCGTCTTGTGGGAGATCCGCGCGCCGTAGTGATGACGGTCATGAGCGGGCCTTTCGTACAAAGAGGAAGCCTCGCTGTATCTCCAAAGCATGTCCGTGCGAAGGAAGCCCTGCTCTCGGGTGTTGATGTCGCACTTGAACTGCCTTTCACTTTCGCCTGCGCCCCTTCAGAAAGATTTTCCGCAGGAGCCGTGGAACTTCTGTACAGGACCGGAGTTGTGACTGACCTCGCTTTCGGAGTGGACTGTAAGGAGCCGGAACTTCTTAATGAGCTTGCGAAGGTTGAGCCTGACGAAGAAGTGCTGAAGAAGGCATTGTCTGGGGGCAAGTCCTTCCCTGCCGCGAGAGCCGAGGCCGTGATAAGTGCTTACGAAGGCAGCGCCGATCCCGATATTGTTTCCGATACATTAAGACAGCCGAATTCCATCCTCGCGCTCGACTACATAAGAGCGTGCAGAAAAATGAATACAGGATTTAAGATTCACATGATAAGAAGACAGGAAGGCCTGTCAGCAACATCAGTAAGAGATAAACTTAATAAAGCAGATTTAAGCAGAGTGTCTTCTGTCGCCGATGCGCTTAACGGCATCATGCCCGACACTTCGCTGTCTGTAATGCTGTCCGCCCTCTCCCGTAAGGAGTTTACTATCCCGGATGAGAAGACTTATATGACCGACGCATCTTTGCTTGTAAGAAGGACTGATGATATGAGGTCTATTGCCTACATGACGGACGGACTCGACGGGTTTATAAGAAACAATATCGGCGGCGACCTTCAGACGAAGCATTTCACGATGCCGAGAATACGCCGCGCTATCGCTTCCCTCATGACAGGCCAGAAGGCTTCCTATGTGGAACAGGAGAAACATGTTCAGTACATCCGTGTTCTGGGATTCAACAACGAAGGAAAGTACTGTCTGAAGATAATGGGCAAATGCGCGAGACTTCCCATTATCAGCAATGCTTCCGATGCACTCGAGGTCTACTCAAGTAACCCGAGGCTCAAGGCACAGTTCGAACTCGACCTTCTCGCCAACGACATCTACGCCCGCTACTCAACCATGGAGCCGGGCTACGAGTGGAAGGTCCCTCCCGTTAAGGTAAAGTAAATTACAAGACGCGAAAAAACTGCCCCGAAATATCGGGGCAGTTTGATTGAACATTGTTACAATAAGCAGAATTACTTATTTGCAGCCTTTGCTACTCTGGACTTAGCTCTTGCAGCAGCCTGCTTGCTGATGTGTCCCTTAGCAGCAGCCTGGTCAAGAGACTTCTGTGTATTCTTTACATACTCTGCATCAACAGAACCTGCAGCAACAGCAGCCTTGGAGTTCTTGATGACAGTTCTGATAGCTGTCTTCTTTGTCTTGTTAGCAACTGTCTTCTTCTTTGTAACTTCAACGCGCTTGATCGCAGACTTGATGTTAGGCATATTAATTATTTCCTCCGTAAAAAATGGATGTTCCTTAAATCACCGCAAGATTGTAACATGAAGTGTTTTAAGGCGCAATAGCTTATTTTTGTGCATTTTCTGCCCCGAAAGCCGATTTGGTAGCCTCATATATAGCAATTCCGACGGCTGTAGGCAGGTTCAGACTGTCAATATTATGCGTGTGCTCAATCCTTACAGGCTGTCCCTTCTGCCCGAAAGAAGCCGGAAGCCCTGTGGCCTCATTGCCGAAGATCAGGGAAAACGGTCCTTCTATCTTCGTCTTCTGAAGAAGCGTACTTCCGTCAAGCATGAAAGGATACGGCTTATTCCCGGGGAAACGCTTCTCATACTCTTCATACTCATCGAAAAGCTCCATCTTCACTCTGGCTCTCGCTCCCATGGAAGCTCTTATCGTCCTCGGATCAAACGTATCCACAGCAGGGGTAATCACTGCAATATCCATAACACCGAAGCCGGCGCAGGTTCTTATAATCGTGCCCATATTACCGGCATCGGAAGGGTTAACGAGGACTACATGAGAACCGCAAGCGATCTTCTCAGGCTGCTTTCTAATCACACCGATGACGAAGCAGTTACCCTTCTTGGACAGGATATTAAAGGGTTTCTCGGAAGTCTCCACAGGAATGCCGTGCCTGCCGCAGATATCGTTGATCTTCTTTATCGTGTCTGCCGAATCAAATTTGGGATGAAGTATCACGCCCTCGATAAGATCGGGACGGACATTAAGATATTCCATCGTGACGGTGGCCCCGAGGCTGTATGTTATCTCGCTTTCTTTCTTGTAACTTGCAACTTTCATAAGAAGATTTCTAACACTTAACCGATATAACAGTCAAGGAACACTTAATATTTTTTTAACGATTGCCATAAATGTTTCTTAACAGAGAACTTCTATAATCGTTTATATGAAGAAGAATGAGATCCTGTTGTATTCATTAAAAGATTCAGACACGACGAACACCTTGATAGAGGTGCTCGGTGACGCATACTCTCTTATCAATGTCTACACCGTAGAAGATGCGATCGAGATTCTTTCCAGCGATTCAGACATCATAGTCATTATGATCGACTTCCCTTCCGAGATTCCCGGAGCGAAGGAACTCATTGACTATGTCGATAAATATAACCGCTCGGTATTCAACACTCCCATCCTCGTCCTGACTTCACAGGAGAAGAAGTTCGAAGATGCGGAATTCCTGGGAGGCCCCGTAGCCGACGTCATGGTAAGACCATTCGTCCCTGCTATCGTCAGCAACCGACTTAAGGTCATTATGAAGCAGTTCGATTCCGTATCTTTCGACGGATTCGCACAGATGCTCAAGGCTCTCCCCTCCAATATCTATCTTAAGGATAACAAGGGCCGTTATGTATTCTGTTCCCAGATCTGGAATCACGTAGATACAGGAGGAGATCCCGACTGGACTATCAGAGGCAAGACTGACCTGGATATCCGTAAGGATAAGCATAATGCGGAGCTCGCGATGAAGTCGGATATGGAGATGCTTAAATCCGGCAAGGGGACCTCCTACATCATCAAGGAGACAGGCCCCGATGGCGACACGCAGTATCTCCAGCTTATTAAGGAACCTCTGTTCCACTCGGACGGACACGTCATGGGTATCATAGCTCTTATCAATGACGTCACCGAACAGGAGACTCTAAGACAGGAACTCACCAGGATATCCATCACCGATACTCTTACGGGCAACTATAACAGGACGAAGTTCGATCACTATGTACAGCACGACCTCGGCTCTATGCAGTTCCCTGTCACGGTATTCTCTGCTGACTGCGACAGGCTTAAGCATGTCAACGACACATTCGGTCATGCCGCAGGAGACGAGTACATCAAAAAGTGCGCGGACGTCTTTAAATCCTGCCTGCCGGAGGGATCCGAGCTGTTCAGAATGGGCGGTGATGAGTTCACGGCTCTCGTACCGAACATGCCGGCTGCCAAGGCTGAGGAAGTCTTAAGCAACATCGACCGGGCACTCGCGCAGACTCAGGTCAATAACGTTCCGCTTCGCATGTCGATAGGAACTTATACCATGGGTAACTCGAAGGAAGACTTCGTCGAGTGCATCAAGGAATCCGACGCATCGATGTACGAAGTTAAGAAGAAACACCACGAGTCTTCATAACACTTTGATTTCAATTCCCCATAAATGTTGTATTTAAATCTCCGTATGTTAATATGGTTTATATTTATTTGGAGGTACATTGCAAAATGGAGAATGAGAACAATCAGGGTCCCGTTATTGATAACAACCCTTCTAAGCCCGCTGGTAATGCGAAGCTCTTCGCTATCCTCGCTTACTTTGGTATCTTCTGCCTCATCGGTCTCTTGGTTGAGCCTGAGAAGAATGATCCTTATGTAAAGAATCACGTTAACAACGGTCTTATCCTTTGGATCGCAAGTGTTATCTGCCTCGTTATCCCGATCGTCGGCTGGATCTGCTCTATCGCAGTTCTCGTATTCGCTATCATGGGTATCGTAGCTGCTGCACAGGATAACTACTTCACAATCCCGATCATCGGCGAGAAGATCAAGATCATCAAGTAATTATTAACTAATTAGAATGATCAGGCGGACAGGTTTCCTGTCCGCTTTTTGTTTGCCATAATGTATAATCTTCCTTATGAAGATAAAGACAAAGACAATCAGTTACGAAGAAGCCGCTGCTCTTCCGAGCGCGGAGCATCAGAAACCTCATAAGCCTTCCGGACTTCTGGCAGGCATCGCGAGGCTTGCTCTCGGAGGCGAGCTCAAGCAGACGGATTTCACTTACGAGAAGATTGATATGGAAAAGGCCGGAAACGGCCCCTGGCTCGTACTGATGAATCACAGCAGTTTCACCGACCTCGCGGTAGCCTTCAAGGTTCTTAAAGGACACCCTTTCAGCATTGTGTGCACATCGGATGCGCTCGTCGGCAAGGAGTGGCTCATGAGGACTCTCGGCTGCATCCCCACGAGAAAGTTCGTATCTGACATGACTCTCATCGCGGACATGGATCATGCGCTCCACAAGAACAACGCGAGCGTGCTCATGTACCCGGAAGCGGGCTATTCACTAGACGGCACCACCACCAGGATTCCCAAAAGGATCGGCATACTCGTTAAGAGGCTCAAGGTACCCGTAGTCATGATCACGGCCTACGGAGCCTTCACCCGTGACCCTCTTTACAACAATCTTCAGAAAAGAAACGTAAAAGTATCCGCGACTATGAAGTGCCTCCTGAGCGAGGAAGAAGTCGAGTCGCTGAAGATCCGTCAGATAGACGAGATCATAGAAAACGCTTTCACTCTCGACTACTTCAAGTGGCAGGAGAAAAACGAAGTGCGCGTGACGGAAGCTTTCCGTGCGGACGGACTTCACAGGATCCTCTACAAGTGTCCCCACTGCATGGCCGAAGGCAGCACCGAGGGCAAGGGCACCAAGTGGATCTGCCACGAGTGCGGCACCGAGTACGAGATGGATGAGCTTGGCAGGCTCAAGGCTGTTAACGCCGAGACCAAGTTCACGCACATCCCCGACTGGTTTGCATGGGAAAGAGAGCAGACAAGGCAGCAGATCATTGACGGCACTTACCTGCTCGACACAGACTGCGACATTGCTATCCTTAAGGACACCAAGGCGTTGTACATGGTGGGCAAAGGAAGGCTGC
>CAMNNN010000085.1 GCA_946545505.1 uncultured Clostridia bacterium | reverse complement strand
GGAGCAGCCGTAAACATCAGCTTCGCAGAAAGATGAGGAATCTCCTTCATCGAATTTGAAGCCCTGAGCCGCGAAAGAATTTACGACATCCGCAGGGTCGGTGAAGTTGACGCTGATGTCGTTAAGGAGGACGTCGGGGAAGGCGGGATTAGGGTCGCTGTAGAAATCCGAGACGTCGTATTTATATTCATAGACTTTGCACTCAGAAAGACTTGCGTCGTTGTTGCCGGGGTTATATACCTGGATGTACAGGCACAGACCTTCTTTGTTCTCATCGAGGATGTAGTAACCTTCCGATGCGAGATATCCTGCCTTGATCACGGGGAAATCTGAGGGGTCCATATATCCGGATTCGTTATTGATGCTGCCGATGTTGAATCCCATATCCAGAATCTCCTGAACGGTGATATCAAGCGTAAGGGTCTTGCCTTCAACGCTAAGTGACATCTCGGGATCGAGTTTTCCGCATCCGCTGAAGATAAAAAGTGATGCCATGATCACTGCCAATAACAATCTGAGTTTTCTCATTAGTCGTCTCCTATATGTAAACTGTACGATTATTATGCCTCAAGTGAGCAATTATTCACAGAACGATAAATATCCCCTGATTTCCGATTTACAAACGAATGTTCGCCTGATAGAATGAAGCCAAGATGGCACACGTGATACATGACTTTACATATGACGGTACTCTGGAGGGACTGCTGTCCGTATATCTTAAGTGCATTGCCATGAAGGTCCGGCCGCTGGACATAAAGCCGGAGTTCATGGTGAGGGGGAAGCCGTTCGAGGAGCGGTATCTGTTCGTACGGACGAATGCTGCGCAGGCGGACCGCCTTTACCGTTATATGGGTCAGTGCGCGTCAGCGGAACTGCAGCAGATGATAACCGACTGTTTCCTCACGAGCCTGCCTCGCATGGAGCTCGATCTGTATGAACTTATAAGCCTTGCCATCCGCTTCGGAGCGTGCGTCACCGAAGACTATGAGAACGAGACTATGAAGCGGATACAGATGGCGATACGAGACCTTTACCGGGAGTCGCAGACTATAATTCAGGCGATGGATTTTCGGCGTGAGGGTGAGGTGTCGGTGCTGTCGATCAACCCGCGTAACTGCGTGCTGCCCCTTATTAAGAACCGCATCCTGAACGACCCCGGGTTCGATGATATCCTTGCCTATGACAGGCGCCACTTCCTGCTCCTTATGAGGAACGGCAGTGAGGATGATCTGCTGGATATAAGAAGACTGCCGATTCCTTCCGTAAGGAATGAGCATGAGGTGTACGAGGCGTTCTGGCCGTATGTGAAAGGCGACAGGGATATGAGATGCCGGCGTATAACCGGTGTCAGAGGGCAGGGAGCTGACGGGCTGTCACCCCTGTGGCATATTGCCTGACAGTAAGAAATACAGAACTACCAGTGTGGCGGCCAGGCAGACAAGTGTTCCTGCAATAGGGCCTGACATATAAGAATTTGATCTGCCCATTACACGCCAGGGGGACTTGGGATTTATCCTGATATAGCAGTCGGAATCGACCTGGATCTTGCCGTCGTATCCCGGCGTGAAGCTGTCATAGCAGGCCAGATATTTCTCACCGTCAAAATAATATTCGAATACAGGAGAATTCACGGGAGTTTCCGTATGATCTCCGGAAGAGACCATCTTACGGATGTAACCGATACAGCGGGCACGGATCTCTTCTTTGTAGAGGGTTCGGGGAGCTGTAATAAATCCGATGGTCTTTAAAGTCATCACCAAAAATCCGGTCAGGAAAGCGATGAATAATCCGGGAAGGAGTTTATGAGCTGTGTATGCCAGAACAAGGGCAGACGCGCCGAGCAGCATGATGATGCCCTCGATGCGTAAAAATACAATGTTTTCCACGAAGGTATCAGGATCGCCCGTTTTGCTTGTAAGAGTGAATATGCCGAATAATGCTAATATGACGCTTAATATCAGCGGGATGAGATCATATTTCTTCATTATGAGACAGCAGATGATTCCAAAGAAACCTGCGACCAGCATCAAACCCGCGACGATTCCCAAGACCGCAGAAACAGGGCCTGTTTCTGTTTTCTTCATTGAATTCTTCATCGTTCCGGAGAGATCATTAAGAGCAGCCATCTTCCAGGCATTGCTGAAATTATCAAAAACATTCTTCTGCTCGGATGACATGATCATCTCTTTGTTGAAGTAATACTGCTTGTCATCAGGATCGTATCTCATAGACTCATTATGCCACAAAAAGAGGCTGCGATGTGCAGCCTCTTAAGATGATGAATCAGGAATAACCGTTGTGCCTTATCAGGCCTTCTTATCGTCGTCCTCGCGGATAGCTTTTCTTCTGATCTTGCCGGAGACGGTCTTAGGAAGCTCGTCAACGAACTCTACGATTCTCGGATACTTGTAAGGAGCTGTCTTTGCCTTAACATATTCCTGGATCTCTTTCTTGAGTTCCTCTGTAGGCTCGGTGCCCTTAACGAGAGTCATTGTTGCCTTAACGACGATTCCTCTTACACCCTTCGGGTCAGGTGCACCGGTGACAGCGCACTCGAGTACATAAGGGAGCTCCATGATGACGTTCTCGATTTCGAACGGTCCGATACGGTAACCGGAAGACTTGATGACATCGTCTGTTCTTCCGACATACCAGATGTAACCGTCCTCATCCTGCCATGCCGTATCACCTGTGTGATACCAGCCGTCGTGCCATGCGTCCTTGGTAAGTTCAGGTGACAGATAGTACTCGAGGAAGAGTCCCTTCGGATGATACTTCTGTGTGTTGATGCAGATCTCACCTGTCTCACCGGGCTTGCACTCGTTGCCGTCAGGATCGAGGATCTTAACCTCATAAAGAGGATTCGGACGGCCCATGGAACCGAGTCTGATTCCGGAGCCTACGAGGTTAGCGATAACGAGCGTTGTCTCTGTCTGGCCGAAGCCCTCCATGAGACGGATACCTGTTGCTTCCATGAAACGGTTGAATACCTCGGGGTTCAGAGCCTCACCTGCAGTTACTGCGTACTTGAGGGAAGACAGATCGTATTTGCTCAGGTCTTCCTTGATGAAGAATCTGAACATGGTAGGCGGAGCACAGAATGTGGTGATGTTATGCTTCGCGAACATAGGGAGGATCTCTTCAGCCTTAAATCTGTCGAAGTCGAATGTGAAGACCGGAGCCTCGCACAGCCACTGTCCGTAGAGCTTACCCCAGAGAGCCTTACCCCAGCCCGTGTCGGAGATGGAGAAGTGCAGTCCGTTAGGGTCAACGTTCTGCCAGTATTTCGCTGTCGTGATGTGACCGATAGCATACATGTATGAGTGCAGAGCCATCTTCGGGTAGCCTGTTGTACCGGAAGTGAAGAACATGACCATGGGGTCGTAACCGCATGCATAGTCTTCAGGTCTCTCGAAGACGTCGGAGAAGTTCTTGAACTCCTCGTCAAAGTTGCGCCATCCGGGTCTGGAGCCGTTGCAGAGGATCAGTGTCTGAAGTCCGTAAGCAGCTGCAGCCTTCTCTACCTCATCGGCAGCATCGTCATTGGAAGTGCAGACGATAGCCTTAACGGAAGCTGCCTGGAAACGGTACTCGTAGTCCTTGTCACGAAGCAGGTGAGTAGCGGGGATAGCTACGGCACCAAGCTTCTCGAGACCCATCATGCAGAACCAGAACTGGTAGTGACGCTTCAACACGAGCATTACCTTGTCGCCCTTGCCGATGCCTAAGGACTTGAAGTAGTTTGCAGTCATGTTGGAGTATTTCTTGATGTCAGCGAAAGTGAAACGCTTCTCGGTAACGCAGTCCTTGGCAACCCACAGCATGGCGAGCTTCTCGGGATCTCTGTCGGCGATGGCGTCAACGCAGTCGAAAGCGAAATTGAACTTCTTGCACGCGGGTACGTTAACATCAACGTCAACGAGGTTTCCGTGCTCGTCGAGGACACCATTCAGGTATCTGGCATAGATAGGATCCTCGAGATTCGCAGCATCGACATTAGTCATGCTGTCTGTCTTGATCTCTGTCTTATAAGGAGGGATGTAATCCTCATTCTTATCTGCAAGCTTGGGGTCGATGATGATGGCATAGAACTCGCAGTCCTCGCCGCCTACAGCGAACTCGGCATGTGGTGTCTCAGGGTCGAAGTAGATGACGTCACCCTCATGGAGAACCTCGAAAGAGTCACCGAGCATTACCTTAAGTGAACCTCTTACTACGATGTTTATCTCCTGGCCGCCGTGAGTAACGAGCTTATAAGGAGGGTTCAGAGCCTCGTCGGAATAAGGGAGGATTACGCGGTAGGGCTCGCACATCTTATTCTTGAATCTTGAAGCAAGACGCAGATACTTTGTCTGGGAATCGGCACGTCTTACGATCGGACGTCCCTGGCCTCTCCTTGTTACAGAGTACTCTGTAAGTGAAGGGGAGAATCCTTCGAGGATATCAGCGATATCTACCTTGGCGAGGTTAGCGAACTTGAAGCAGAAGGTGAAGTTAAAGTCTTCCTTGCCTTCCTCGTAACGCTCGTACTCCTCGGGTGAGAGTCCCATCTTCTGTGCGGCTTCCTCGAGTGTGAGGCCCATGTCCTGTCTTAAAGACTTAACTCGGCCTGCGACTTCGAGCAGCTTTGCTTCGACTTCGTTGTTTAAGTTCTCTGCCATCTTTTTTACCTCCGTGTCATCCGGCATTTTTCCTAACGCCGAGGCAATAAAAAAGCCCCAACGTTCCTCGAACGTTGAGACGAATTACCGTGTTACCACTCAACTTGCGAATCCTGATTCAGGATCGCCACTTCAGGTTCCTTCAAACCCTATGCCTTAACGCGGCCATACGGATGCGGTCTACTCGAAGTAATACTTCATTCGGCACATCAGCTCGGAAGCGATAGTCACTTGGCAGTCTCTGTTGTCGGGATCTCAGCACCCCCGGCTCTCTGTGTACATCAACAGCCGGACCTTCTTCGTCACAGCATTTTTGATATAAAACACTGCAATAATAACGCCCGTGCAGTCGGTTGTCAACATGATTTTGTTTACATCTCCTTAACATTCTATAAATGTAAAGATAAAACAAAACCAATAAAATAATATTGTCTGATTTTGTGTTTAAACGAGGATCGCTTATGAAATATCAGAAGTATCTTGTTACCGGTGCGAAGGACCCTGTCGGAAGACTGGTCGTTCAGATGTTATTGGCTGAAGGTAGTCAGGTCAGAGTCCTGGTACCTCCGGAATCCGATTATTCCTTACTTAGAGGAATGGGTGCCGAGATCTCAGAAGGTGAGATCATCGATAAGGATTCACTTAAGGAATTCCTCACCGTCGACGATCCGAGAAATTCAGCGATAATTCATACGGAAGAGATCCTGTCTATTTCCAATAACAAGAATATGGACATGCGTCGTACAAACGTCGCAGGTGCTCAGAATATGGTCGATATGGCTATGCGTCTGAAGATAGGAAGATTTGTCTATCTGGGTTCCGCATATTCACTCGATCCCGACACTGCGCTTTCAGGTGAGAAAGTCCGCTTCGACAGAACCAAGGTTGACGGCGACTATGCCGCTACCAAGGCTGAAGCAGCCGCTTATCTCATGGAGAAGATCACATTCAATAAGTTCAATGCGTCACTTCTCCTTCCTACATTCATCATCGGTCCCGGATTCTCCGAGGATTACGATATGAACAAGATCCTCAAGAAGTATCTTGAGAACAAGGTATCGACAGTATCCGGCGGTCACGCATTCGTAGATGTACGTAACGTTGCTTCCGCTCTTGTCGCAGTCTGCGAGAACGGTCAGCCGGGCGGCGCATATATCCTTAACGGTGAGTACAAGTCTGCACAGGACTTCTTCGCAGAAGTATCCAAGCAGTCCGGAGCCGAGCAGGTTAAGCAGATGCCTAAGTGGACACAGAGTAAGTCAATGGACAAGCTCGTAAATACTTTCTACCGTGTTACCAAGAAGGATAACCCGAAGGAAGTATATGCCCTGTTCATCAACAACCCCGAAGCTAATTACGAGAGTACGGTCGACGGACTGCTTCCCGACAGCGAAGTGCGTAAGGTTCATGATTCGCTCGTCGACGTTCTTACACGTCCCGGCAATGAAGTCCTCCCTGACAGGATCGACCTCGAGAAGTCTGCTGAAGCCGCATCCGCTGCGAAGGCGACTGCTCCTATTGTGAATGCGGAGGAAGAGAGTAAGGTTTCCGAAGCCGTTATGAAGAGAGCCGAAGAGTCCGCTGCCAAGGCTGCACTCTCTAATGAAGATGCAGAGAAGAGAGCTGCCGCAGCTGCTGCAGCAAGAGCAAGAGTTCAGGCTAAGATCGAAGCTGCCAAGATGAAGGCAGAGCAGCAGGCAGAGATCGCCAGAGCAGAGGCAAAGACCGCTGCATTGGCCGAAGAGAGTAAGCCTGATGATAAGAAGGCCGAAGGCGATTCACTGATCTCGAAGATATCCATCGAGGATATCATTGCACAGAAGGAAGCCGAGAAGAATGCCGCCAAGCCTGAAGTGAAAGCTGAAGAGCCTGTAGCGGCTGAGCCCGTTCCTGCTCCCG
>CAMNNN010000084.1 GCA_946545505.1 uncultured Clostridia bacterium | reverse complement strand
TGATACAAGAGGTAATCTTACGGAGGAGACTCCATACGCCGGTGTATTCGTAAAGGATGCCGACCCTCTCGTTCTTAAGGACCTTGATGCTAAGGGACTTCTTTATGATGCTCCTAAGTTCGAGCATGAGTATCCTTTCTGCTGGAGATGCGATACGCCTCTTATCTACTTTGCTAGAAGTACATGGTTTATTGCCATGAGCACAATGAGGGAAGAACTCCTTAAGAGCAACAGGATGATCAACTGGTATCCTGAGTCGATCAGAGACGGCCGTATGGGAGACTTCCTCGAGAACGTAATCGACTGGGGTATCTCCCGTGAGAGATATTGGGGAACGCCTTTGCCGGTTTGGGAGTGCGAGTGCGGACACAGGCACTGCATTGGTTCTATCGAAGAACTGAAGTCAATGAGTGATGACTGCCCGGATGATATCGAGCTTCATAAGCCTTATGTTGATAACGTACATATCAAGTGCCCCGAGTGCGGTGGTAAGATGACACGTGTATCCGAAGTTATCGACTGCTGGTTTGATTCAGGTGCAATGCCTTTTGCCCAGTATCACTATCCATTTGAGAATAAGGAGTACTTCGAGAGCCACTATCCCTGCCAGTTCATTTCAGAGGCTTTGGACCAGACAAGAGGATGGTTCTATTCTTTGATCGCAGAAAGCACTGTTCTGTTCGGAAGAGCGCCGTTCGAGAACTGTATCGTAATGGGTCTCGTAATGGACGAAGAAGGCATCAAGATGAGTAAGCACAAGGGTAACGTAGTTGATCCTTGGGATATTCTTAATCTTGAAGGTGCCGATGCCGCGAGATGGTATTTCTACAGCACAAGCGCTCCCTGGCTCCCCAACAGATTCTCCCATGAGTCCGTTAAGCTCGGTCAGAGCAAGTTTATCGGTACATACTGGAATACTTATGCTTTCTATATCATGTATGCCGATATCGATAACTTTGATCCTACAAAGTACGAGCTTGATACCAAGAACCTCTGCGCTATGGACAGATGGATTTTAAGCAGACTTAATTCGCTCATTAAGGAAGTTGACAGCAAGCTTCAGGCTTACGATATTACTACTGCAGCCCGTATGATCCAGGATTTCACTGACGAGCTTTCCAACTGGTATGTCAGAAGAGGCCGTGAGAGATACTGGGCAGGCGACATGAATAAGGATAAGATCGATGCATTCATGACGCTTTATACAGTCCTTGAGCAGTTCACGAGACTGTGCGCACCGTTTGTTCCGTTCGTAACTGAGTCTGTATATCAGAACCTTGTAAGAAGCGTTGACTCCAATGCTCCCGAGTCTGTACATATGTGTTCTTATCCTGTTGCCGATGAGTCTCTTATCGACAAGAACCTCGAGACAGAGATGGAACTTGTAAGAAACATTGTTGAGCTTGGACGTAATGCAAGATCCGAAGCCAATATCAAGAATAGACAGCCTGTATCAGAGATCTATGTTGTTTCTGACACCAAGCTCGATGAAGAGTATCAGGGCATCGTTCTTGATGAGCTCAATATCAAGAATATCAAGATGCTCGATGATGCTTCAACTCTTACTGATTACAGCTTTAAGCCTCAGCTTAGAACATGCGGAAGAAAGTTCGGTCCTAAGCTTAATGCGGCTAAGGAAGTAATCGCGGCACTGCCCGGTAAGGAGACAATGGCTGCACTTAAGGCAGGTCCCGTTAAGATCACCGTTGAGGGTGAGGAATTTGAGATGAACGAGGAGGATTTCCTTGTTGAGATGGTACAGCCTGAAGGACTTTCAACTAAGTCTGATAAGGGTATCACTGTATCTCTTAATACAGTCCTCACAGATGATCTCATCGAGGAAGGTCTTGTAAGAGAGATTATTTCCAAGATTCAGAATCAGCGTAAGGAGACAGAAGGTCTTCAGGTTACTGACAGGATCGCTCTTACATACAGCGGAAATGACAAGCTCGCTTCCATCATTGAGAAGAACAAGGACGTTATCGCATCTGAAGTTCTGGCTACTTCCGTAAATGAAGGCTCTGATGCTGATCTTCGTGAGTGGAATGTAAACGGCGAGACGATTAAATTCAGTGTAAGAAAGGCATAAGCCGGATGCTGATTGAACTCATACGTAACGCCGGTCATTATACTGTCAGGGAAATAGTGTTAATGTTCATCGTCATGCTGTTCGCATTGACGGTGTCATTCTCCTTCCATGAGTTCATGCATGCCAAGGTCGCTGACTGGCTCGGTGACGATACACCGAGACTTATGGGAAGAATAACGATGAATCCTAAGGCTCACCTTGATCCCATGGGTACGATACTTCTTTTGCTTGTAGGTTTCGGCTGGGGTAAGCCTGTAGTCTATAATCCCGGTAAACTGAATAGATTTAAGAGTAAGAGGCTCATGAATATCATGGTAAGCCTGGCAGGCGTTACCGGAAATTTCATTATCGCGTTGGTCTCCATGTGCCTTATATCGGTTATACTGATCCTTACCAAGCATACTCAAGTCATACCTTACTCCGAGTGCCTTTTGCTTTTGCAAAGAGGCCTGGAAAATACAGGCGATATCCCTTTCTATGCGGCAGTGATCATCTATCTTCTGTTCTATACTTACATGTTCTCTATTTCTTTGCTGGCATTCAATCTGCTTCCTATTCCGCCTCTTGACGGATTCCATGTAGTAGAGAGACTGCTTCCGGCCAGAGTTACATATTCAGACGGATTCAGAAAGTTTGCCCAGTACGGTCCTATGGTCCTCATGGTGCTGGTATTCTTAGGTAACTTCGGCGGTATAGATGTTCTCGGGACAGTAATGGATTACATATCTTTGCCTGCAAATCTCGTAATAGTATTTATATCAACATTGATTGGAGTCCTCGGGGGATTATGAGCGAAGTACTCACACCTCCGAGCATCCATCTTCAGCAGTTTGAAGGTCCTCTGGACCTTCTTTATTCTTTAATAGCTAAGAATGATATCGACATCTTCGATATCCCCATCGCGGAGATAACGGAGATGTATATGGACTACCTTAACAAGATGAAGAGCCTCGATATGGAGATAGCTTCCGAATTTATCGTTATGGCTGCGACTCTGATCCATATCAAGTCCAGAATCATGCTTCCGTCTAAGACTGACCTCGCCGGCAATCCCGAGGAGGATCCGAGAGAAGAACTCGTTATCTCACTGCTCCGTTACAAGAGATGTAAGATGCTTGCCAAGGAGTTAAAATCCAGGAATGAGCTTTACAGAGACTGTATGTTAAGAGTCCCTTCAACGGCTAAGGAGATGGAAGTGGATATCGTATATCCTCCGCAGGAATTCGTACCCGAGGAATTTGCCAAGGCCATTGACAATGTATGTAAGAGAAATGAAGTAAGATTTGCCGACCTTTCGACTAAGATCACGCATATTCTTAAGCGTGATAAGCTCTCTGTAAGAGAAAGAATGAAGAGTGTATGGCTTAAGATCACGGGCAGAGGAAAGCTCTTTTTCCACGAGCTTTTCGAGGGGAAGAAGGCTGATAAAACCGATAAGATCGTAAGCTTCCTTGCAGTTCTCGAGCTGCTCAGGAACAACAGGATAGATGCCACGCAGAAGAAACCTTTTGACGTAATACTTATCGAAGAGAAGGGTGAAGTTAAATAATGGAACATGATGAGTTTGAATTGACATATCAGGAGTTGTCTCCGGCATGTGAAGCTATCCTGTTTGCTTCGGGAGATCCCATAGCACAGGACCGTGTTGCCGAGATCTTAAATGTTGATGTTAAGGTAGTCGAAGAGGTAATGAACAAGCTTATCTCGGATTATGAGAATAACCCTTGGGGCGGACTGCTCGTAAGAAGAGTGGAAAACTCATATGTCATGTCCACGAAGCCCGGAATGAAGAAGGTGCTCGAGAGAATGTTCTCGCCTAAGATGCACCCGCCTCTCTCGCAGGCTTCTTATGAGACTCTCGCTGTAATCGCGTATAACCAGCCCGTTACGCGAGCTCAGGTAGAGTCAGTAAGAGGTGTATCTTCGGATTCAATAATCTCAAGACTTATCGACAGAGGATGGATAGAGGAGTGCGGTAATCTCGATGCTCCCGGAAGACCTGCTCTGTTTAAGACTTCCAAACAGTTCTTGATGGAATTCGGTATCAGCTCCGTTGACGAGCTGCCTTCCATGGAACTTATGTCTTATCAGACTATACGAGATCTCGAGGAGTCGCTTGATAAGGCTGCAGGAAATGACGATAAGCAGATGACTATCGACGGATATATAGACGATTCACAGGAAACGGAAGAAGGTGAGAGTTTCGATGGAGAGCGTGATTGAACTGATAAGCGCCAGTCTCCCTCACATGAGCAAGGGACATAAGGCTATCGCCAATTACATCATCGAGAGCTACGATAAGGCGGCATATATGACCGCCAGCAAACTCGGCGAAGAGACCGGTGTATCGGAGTCAACAGTCGTAAGGTTCACGACAGAGCTGGGTTTTGAAGGTTATCCTCATTTCCAGGCTGCACTTAAGGAAGAGCTTAAGTCCAAGCTCACTTCCGTACAGAGACTTAATTACACTGAACGTTTCAACGACGATGCCACGGCAGTAAGAGATATCATGAAGGGCGATATGGAGAACCTTAAGGATACTATCGCTAACCTTGATGATGACTCCATGGCCAAGGCGGTAGATGCGATCCTTAATGCCCGTAAGATCTATATCATGGGACTTCGAAGCAGCTCGCCGCTGTCTTCTTTCATGCATTTTTATATGACTTTGCTGTTCGATGACGTCGTTCATATTCATTCGAACAGTACCAATGAGGTGTTCGAGCAGATCATGCCGATCACTTCGGATGACGTCATGATTGGTATCTCTTTTCCGAGATATTCGCAGAGAACGGTTAATTCCATGGAGTATGCGAAGAAGAAGGGCGCTACAGTCCTGGCCATTACGGATAAGGACAACACGGCTATGACCGAACATGCTGATATCAAGCTTCTTGCTAAGAGCAGCATGGCTTCATTTGTTGACTCCCTTGCGGCTCCTTTGTCTCTCATCAATGCACTTCTCGTAACACTCGGAATGCACAGAAGAGACCACATAAGGAATTCTTTCGAATCGCTTGAGCTTTTATGGTCACAGTATCAGGTATATAACGGCGGCCTCGACATGGCCGACAGACACAATGAGGAGATTAACTGACATGAGTGAGAATGTTTATCAGATCGCTATCGACGGACCTTCCGGTTCAGGTAAGTCCACACTCGCTAAGGGGGCTGCAACCAAGCTCGGAATCATGTACCTTGATACAGGTGCCATGTACAGAACTTGCGGCCTTTGTGCTTTGAAATCAGGCATCGGAACCAAGGATACCGATGCCGTAAAGAAGATGCTTGATTCGATGGATCTTAAGATCAAGTTCGCCGACGGCGTACAGCATATGATCCTTAACGGTGAGGACGTGACAGGAAGCATCAGAACTCCTGAAGTGTCCAGAGCAGCTTCCGATATAAGCTCACTTCCCATAGTAAGAACGGCTATGGTCGATATGCAGAGGAAGATAGCAGCTGACCAGAGCTTTGTCGTTGACGGCAGAGACATCGGTTCCGTCGTTCTTCCCAACGCGAAGTATAAGTTCTTCCTTACGGCTTCTGCCGAGGCAAGGGCACAGAGAAGATTCCTCGAACTTCAGGAGAAGGGTACACCTCAAGCCCTTGAGGATGTTCTTAAGGATATTATCTGGAGAGACAAGCAGGACAGTGAGCGTGCAGCGTCACCTCTTGTCAAGGTCGATGACGCTATCGAGATCGATACATCGAATATCGGTATAGAAGAGACGCTTGACCTTCTGCTGAGCTATATCAAAGAATGAAAGTAATTACAGCCAAGTCTGCAGGATTCTGCTTCGGTGTTAAAAACGCAGTTGAGACTGCGTATAAAATGTCGTCTGAAGCCGGTAAGGACGAGCGCCTTATCATGCTCGGCGAACTCACACACAACGAAAAGGTGACCGAAGCGCTTCTTAAAGAGGGCTTCGAGATCATTAACGATGCCGCTGACGTGCCTTCGGGAAGCAAGGTCATTATCAGGGCTCACGGCGTTACTCCCGAGCAGAAAAGAATCCTGTCTGAGCGTAATGTAACCGTTTTTGACTGTACATGTCCGTTTGTGGAAAAAATCCATAAGATCGTCAGGGATAAGGCCGCGGAGGGCAAGACTATCATACTGACAGGTACCCCGGGACATCCCGAAGTGGAAGGAATCAGGGGAGAATCACCTGATTCGGTGCATGTCATTAGCAGCCCTGAAGAGCTGGAAGAACTGGATTATGACCCTGATAACACGGTGCTCATATCCCAGACGACATTTTCGGCAGGGATATTTGCCGATATTTGTGCAAATATTGAAAATAAAATTGCAAAAGATCAGATTTTTGATACAATATGTAATACGACCTTCAGTCGTCAAGGGGAAGCTATGCGCATTTCCGAACAGGTCGATGCGATGCTGGTCATTGGATCTTCCCACAGTTCGAATACGAAGAAGCTTTTCGAGATAGCTGAGAGTCGCTGTTGTAGAACGTTCCTTGTGAGCGATGCCGCAGATGTCCGAAGACTTATCGACGAGGGTAAGTT
>CAMNNN010000083.1 GCA_946545505.1 uncultured Clostridia bacterium | reverse complement strand
GGTTATTGATTATTTCGAGGACAAACTCGGAGTCATCGCTTCATATAAAGGAGATCTTGTTTATCCCATCACTTATCAGAGCAAGACAGTAAGCGATGCGCTCGTTCATGCCTGTGAGAATACTGAATTCGTTTACGGCACCAAAGTCACCTCTGTTGTTAAGAGTGGTATGAATTATGAGGTTAACGGCATGTATAGCGCTTTCGCTGTCGTCTTCGCCTGCGGAGGAGTATCTTTACCGGACTCCGGCAGCGACGGCTCGCTTTATCCTATAATCATGTCTTATGCCGGCAGTGACAGCTTCGCGCCGTTATTACCGTCACTCGTTGCCTTAAAGTCCTCCGATAAGGACATAAAGAAGCTCTCAGGCCTTCGTCAGGAGTGCACACTTAACATGGACGGTCACATCGAAAAGGGTGAGTTATTATTCACGGACTACGGTATCTCCGGCATCTGTGTAATGCAGCTATCAGGGTTCTACAACAGAAGCATCGCTTCAGGCAGGAAGATTCCTTTTGTGAGTGTTGATCTTATTCCTTCCATGAGTAACAGCGAGAAGCTTACTAAGGTAAAAGAACTCATGAACAGATTCCCTGACAGGAATCCTGCCGATGCCATATCGGGACTTCTTAAGAAGCCTCTGGCACAGTGTGTATGTGCAAGAACGAACGGTACAGTGGAAGATATTGCCCGTATTATCAGTGATTTCAAGATTAACTTAAGCGGTTGTCAGGGATTTACTAATGCCCAGATTACTTCCGGCGGATTAAAACTTAATAAAGTAACCGATGATCTCGAACTTATAAATGCCCACGG
This sequence comes from uncultured Clostridia bacterium, assembly GCA_946545505.1. GTDB lineage: Bacteria > Bacillota > Clostridia > Saccharofermentanales > Saccharofermentanaceae > Saccharofermentans. The sequence goes on along the minus strand of CAMNNN010000083.1, from coordinate 5,867 downwards.
TATTTATGTTATAGGCGAAGCCCTTAATGTCGACGGCTTATGCGGCGGTTATAACCTTCACTGGGCTTGGGCATCAGCAATGACCGCGGCACGTTCTATTGCCGACGAACTTGAGGTGTTCTGAAGTGATCAAGGAGCTGGTTTTCCGCCCTCAGGATATCGGTAATGCTGATGATATTAAAGCTGTTCTTTCCGGTAAGTCAGGGATAACAAAGAATAAACTTGTAATCTTAAAATCTTATATCGATGCCCGTAAGAAACCTGATATAAAGATCTGCTACAGAGTTACTGATGAGGTTCAGCCTGATCCGTCTCTTCCTGTATTTATCCATAAAGACAAGAAATTCAATACTACTTCAAGACCTGTTATTATCGGGTTCGGCCCTGCAGGTATGTTTGCAGGCCTGGTACTTGCCAGGTATGGTCTTAAGCCGGTAATCATCGAGAAGGGCAGAGACGTTGATTCAAGAACACGCGATGTAAACATATATAAAAAGGATGGCATTATCGATCCGTCTTCCAATATCCAGTTCGGTGAGGGCGGCGCAGGAACTTACTCTGACGGCAAACTTAATACAGGTGTAGCATCCGAATATAAAGACTTTATTTATGATGTCTTCATTAAGAACGGAGCTCCTGAAGATATCAGATATGATTCCCATCCGCACATTGGTACAGATAATCTGGTCAATGTAGTAAAGGGAATAAGAGAACAGATCATCTCGTTGGGTGGTGAAGTACATTTCGAAGAAGAGCTTAAGGAGATAAATCTCCTTAATTATGCGAGACCCGTGAGATCCGAAGGCATAACAACGGATAAAGGTTACTATCCTGCGGACAAACTGATTCTTGCCATAGGAAACAGCAGCAGGGACTTAGTAAGGCAGAACTGTAAGCTCCTCGGTATTACTTCCAAGCCTTTTTCTATCGGAGTACGTATCGAACACTTAAGACATGATATCGATACAGCAATGTATGGATTCGATACAGCTTTATATAAGAATATCTTTGCTGCCAATTATAAGCTTGCTGTCGATACAAGCACCGGTAATAAACTTTATACATTCTGTATGTGCCCGGGAGGAGAGGTCGTTCCTTCAGCTTCATTTAAGGAGGCTGTGTGCACCAACGGTATGAGTTACAGGGGTCGTGACGGGATTAATTCTAATGCCGCTTTACTGATTCCCTTTAATCCGGCATCAGAGTCTGAAGATCCGCTTTACGGAATGATATACCAGGATTATCTTGAGATAAATGCGTATAAGCTTGCAGGCAGCTCTGCCAAAGCACCTTTCATGACTTACGGCGATCTGCGCCGTGGGACCAGTGGTTCTTCATTCACTTCAGTCAGACCTACATACAGTCCCGGTGCCGTTCCTTGTGACTTCAGAGAACTTTTACGCCCGTATATGATCGATACACTCGTTGAAGGCGTGTCATTAATGGGCAGAAAGATTAAAGGATTTGACTCGGATTCTGCTATTCTTACTGCTGTCGAGACCAGATCATCTTCTCCGGTCAGAATTCCCAGAGATAAGGAATCCTTCATGAGTGAAGCATTAGAAGGCATTTATCCGTGCGGTGAGGGGGCCGGCTATGCAGGAGGCATAATGAGCAGTGCAATTGACGGTATAAAATGTGCTAATCGGCTTGCCGAAAGTATGTTACTATAATTCAGAAAAATATATCGGGAGAATGAATATGGATTCAGATAAGAATACAGCGGTAATCTCAGTAATAGGCAAGGATCGCGTTGGTATTATTGCCGGCGTATCGACTTTACTTTCTGAGAATAACATCAATATTAAAGACATTTCCCAGACTATTCTGGACGGTATCTTTACAATGATCATGTTAGTTGATCTTCAGGAGCATGATATCGAGAAATCCGATATTATCGAGAAGCTCAATTCACTTGGGGATGATCTCGGCGTAACGATTACTATACAGCATACAGACTTATTTAACAGGATGCACAGAATATGATAACCGACTTCGAAATACTTGAAACAATGAAGATGTTCAATGAGCAGCACTTGGACATCAGAACAATTACTATGGGTATATCACTTATGGATTGTGCTGCATCATCTGTAGATGAGTGCTGTGACAAGATCTATGACAAGATCGTTCGTTATGCTCATGATCTTGTAGCAACAGGTGAAGCCATCAGCAGGAAGTATGGCGTTCCGATCATTCATAAGAGAATATCCGTAACTCCTATCGCTATCGTAGCAGCTGCATGTAATACGTCCGATTACACACCTTTTGCCAAGACATTGGACAGAGCTGCCAAGGAGTGTGGTGTTAATTTCGTAGGCGGTTTTTCCGCTCTCGTACAGAAGGGATACACAAATTCCGATATGAAGCTCATTAACTCGATCCCCGAGGCTTTGGCTTCCACGGATTTTGTATGTTCTTCGATCAATCTGGCATCAACCAGAACAGGTATCAATATGGATGCGGTAGGTGATATGGGCCGCATCATCAAGATGACTGCTGAGCTTACAGCTGACAGGGATGCTCTGGGCTGCGCCAAGCTTGTTGTTTTCGCGAATGCGCCTGAAGACAACCCTTTCATGGCAGGTGCTTTCCTTGGCCCCGGCGAGCCTGAATGCGTAATCAATGTCGGTATATCCGGTCCCGGAGTAGTTAAACACGCACTGGAATCAGTTAAGGGAGCAGATCTCGGTACTGTTGCCGAGACTATCAAGAAGGCTGCATTTAAGATCACCAGAGTTGGCGAGCTTGTAGCAAGAGAGGCATCCGAGAGACTTCATGTTCCGTTCGGAATTATCGATCTTTCACTGGCTCCGACCCCCGCAGTAGGTGACTCCGTAGCAAGGCTTCTCGAGGAGTTCGGACTTGAGGAATGTGGTACTTGGGGCACGACTGCAGCACTTGCAATGCTGAATGATGCTGTTAAGAAGGGCGGTATCATGGCTTCTTCTTATGTAGGAGGCCTTTCCGGAGCATTTATCCCCGTATCTGAAGATGAAGGCATGATCGCTGCTGCAGCAAGCGGCGGTTTAAAGCTTGAGAAGTTGGAAGCCATGACCTGTGTATGCTCTGTAGGTCTTGATATGATCGCTATTCCCGGGGATACTTCAGCAGAGACAATCTCTGGAATCATCGCTGATGAGATGGCTCTTGGTACATTTAATAATAAGACTACTGCCGTAAGGCTTATTCCGGTTCCCGGTAAGGGCGTTGGTGATAAAGTCGAATTCGGCGGACTTCTCGGTTATGCACCTATTATGGAAGTTAACAAGGCATCCTGTGCCGAGTTTATCAACAGAGGAGGAAGGATACCTGCTCCGATCCACAGTATGAGAAACTGATATGGATTATCGGACAAAGACAATCCTGCTGTCGATTCCATCTGTCATCGGAAGCATTATATTCGCATGTCTGACCGGATTTGCTGCTGTAATAAGCTTCTCTTCCTGGCTGATGGTAATGACCGCGTTCTATGTTATATGCATAGTAATGAAGGTAACTGTCCTCGTTCGCGGCGGCCGCTCACTGGTATCAAATAATGATAAATACAACAGTGCCAATAACTACAAGGCTTTCAGTCTTTGGTTATTGGCATTTGATGTTGTATTCGGAATTGTGATAGTTATTTTCCATATTCATAACGTTTATAAGGAATATCCGGGATATACGATATATTTAACTGCATTATATGTCTTCATAAGGATCGGCCTGTCGGTGAAGAATATGGTTCAGGCCCATATAAGCAGGTCTTTTACGGCGATGTCTTTAAGGAAGATAGATGCTGTTAAAGCAATAGTATCGCTTCTTATATTACAGAATGCTTTATTAGCAAGATACGGGCATCCGTATTCAGATTTAACAAGAAATTTAAATTCTATTTCAGGTGCTGTCGCTTTTTTGATTATACTGATAATGAGTGTTAGTGGTCTCATACAATCAAAGAAAGCGAGGTCTGAATAATGTCCGCAGTATTTGAATTACCTGAGAAACCTGTAAAAGATGAGATAAAAGAACGTCTCCATATAAGACGCGATGAACTTTTTGCCAAGCAGATGGTCATTAAAGAGAAGAAACTGCCTGTCCTTATCGTTATTGAAGGATGGGGAACATCCGGCAAGGGAACACTTATATCGAACATAATTAAGAATATTGACCCCCGATTCTTCAAAGTATGCAACCTCGGAAAGAGAACCGCTGATGAAACGCGTTTTCCTTTTCTGAAGAAATATGTAGATCAGATCCCTGAACAGGGCAAGATAAGCCTGTTTGACAGTGCCTGGATGAGCGAGCTTACACGACTTCATGTAAGCGGTCAGATTGAAGATGAAGAATATGAGAAGAAAATCAGAAGTGTAAAGTGCTTCGAGAGACAGCTCGTTGAGGACGGATATCTGGTTATAAAGCTCTTCCTGCATATATCCAAGAAAGATCAGAAGAAGAGAATCGAGAGCCTCAAGTCCGATAAGAATACCAAGTGGAGGATCGGAGATCACGACCTGTTCCAGAATAAGAATTATGATGAGTATCTTGATACTTATAAAGCATTTATCGATGAGACTGATGCGGCTTATGCGCCATGGTATGTGATCGACGGATCTTCTGAGAACTGGGCTACTTTGCAGGCTCTTGATGTCATTAATGAGGCTCTGGATACCGCATTTCTTAACTCGAGCGTTAACTTTCCCGTTATGCAGAATACATTCTCTCTTGTTAAGACAAAGAAGCTTTCTTCAATATCACTTGATGATAAGACACTAACAGATGAAGAATATGATGATAAGCTCGAGAAGCTTCAATCAAGACTTAAGGAACTTCATTACGAGCTCTATCGTAAAAAAATCCCTGTAATTATCGCTTATGAAGGCTGGGATGCTGCAGGCAAAGGCGGAAACATCAAGAGAATCACAGCAGCCCTGGATCCAAGAGGTTATGAGGTTCATCCTATAGCTAGTCCCGAACCTCATGAGAAGGCGAGACATTTCCTTTGGAGATTCTGGACCAGACTTCCTAAAGACGGACATATTGCCATATTCGACCGGACATGGTACGGAAGAGTAATGGTTGAGCGACTCGAAGGATTCTGTTCAGAGAATGACTGGCAGAGGGCCTACAACGAGATTAATGAATTCGAGAAGGAACTCGTTGATTGGGGAGCTGTTGTTATCAAGTTCTGGGTTCAGATTGATAAGGATACACAGCTGGCAAGATTTACCGAGCGGCAGAACACCCCCGAGAAACAGTGGAAGATAACAGATGAGGACTGGAGAAACCGCGAGAAGTGGGATCTTTACGAGTCAGCTATTGATGAGATGATCAAGAAGACATCCACGACATTCGCTCCGTGGTATGTACTTGAGTCTAACGACAAGAAATATGCAAGAATAAAAGCACTTGAGACAGTTATCGAGTGTATAGAAAGGAAATTAAAGTAAATGTGGTTTGAAGAATCTGTATTTTATCAAATATATCCTCTTGGATTCTGCGGTGCTCCGTTCGAGAATGACGGAGTTGCCGAGTCGAGAATACTGAAAGTATTGGACTGGATCCCTCATATTAAGAAATTAGGCTGTAATGCCATCTATTTCTCTCCTGTGTTCGAATCAGATACTCACGGATACAATACTCGTGATTACGGTCTTATTGATACCCGTCTTGGTACCAATGATGATTTTAAAAAGGTTGTTGATGCTCTTCATAAGGAAGGGATTAAGGTCGTTCTCGACGGCGTATTCAATCATGTTGGCCGCGGATTCTGGGCTTTTAAGGACGTTCAGGAGAAGAAATGGGATTCTCCTTACAAGGACTGGTTCCATCTGTCATTTGACGGCAATTCCAACTATAACGACGGCTTCTGGTATGAAGGCTGG
>CAMNNN010000082.1 GCA_946545505.1 uncultured Clostridia bacterium | reverse complement strand
AGTTCGCGAAGGCTGATATCGAGAGTGTGGGACTTCTTAAGTTCGACTTCTTAGGCTTAAGAACTCTGACTGTGCTCCGCGATGCCGCCGATATGGTCAAGAGTAATTACGGAATAGATATCAATTTCGATAAGATTCCGTTTGATGATCAGAATGTTTATGACATGATCGGAAGAGGTGACACGGTCGGTGTATTCCAGCTTGAAAGCGCGGGCATGACTTCATTTATGAAGGACTTGAAGCCGTCATCGATAGAAGATGTAACAGCCGGTATCTCGCTTTACCGCCCCGGTCCTATGGATCAGATACCCAAGTATATAAGAGCGAAGCACGACGCGGCTTCGATACAGTATGATCATCCCTTGCTTGAACCCATACTGAATGTAACCTACGGATGTATGGTCTATCAGGAACAGGTCATGCAGATAGTCCGTGATCTTGCCGGATTCTCGATGGGTCAGTCTGATAACATCAGAAGAGCCATGAGTAAGAAGAAGAAATCCCTCATGGAGAAGTACCGCCGTTTGTTCATATTCGGCGGCGTCGACGAGACAGGAAGACAGATCGAAGGAGCACTTAACAGAGGAGTCCCTGAGCAGGTCGCGGATAAAATCTATAACGAGGTCGTCGTATTCGCGGGATATGCTTTTAACAAGTCGCACGCGGCGTGCTATGCGATAGTCGGTTACTATACTGCGTATCTTAAGTACTATTATCCTGCCGAGTTCATGGCAGCGATGATGAATTCTTTCCGTTTTAATATCGCGGCAGCGGCTTACTACATCAACTGCTGCGGCCCGATGGGTATAGAGGTTCTTCCACCTGATGTTAATAAGAGCCGCGCGAAATTCTCGACGGAGAGACTTCCTGACGGACGAATGGCTATCAGGATAGGTCTGTCGGTACTTAAGAATGTTGGTGAGACAGCTGTCAACCAGCTGACTGATGACAGGGATGAGAACGGCCCTTACACATCGTTCGAGGATTTCTTAAGAAGAGCTGCCAAGATAGGTCTTAAGAAGAATATGGTGGAATCTATAATTCTGTCTTCCGCTTTGGATTTTACAGGGCTTAACAGAGCGACCATGATAGCAACTGTAAGAACCGAACTGGATAAGATATCCGTCGAGAATTCAAGACAGGTGGAAGGACAGCTGAGCCTGTTTGATATGGTATCGCCGGAGGCTGCTCCTTCGGATAACTCAATCAGGATCAATCATGTCAATGAATATCCCGAAGCGCAGAAACTTGCTTATGAGAAGGATGTGGTAGGGCTTTATCTGTCCGGACATCCGATGGCCGAGTTCACAGATTTCATAGACAGGTACTGCACTTATGATATGCGAGCTTTCAGGGAGATCGTAAATGAGGGAAGGCAGGAGTCCGTTAATGACGATGCCCAGGTCATCATGTGCGGTATGCTGCTGTCGAAGAAGGTAAGGACCACGAAGTCCAAGACCGCGATGGCTGTGCTCGTAGCTGAGGATATGTACGGGCAGTTCGAGGCGGCGCTTTTCGGTAAGGTGTTCGACAGGTATGCGAGTGTGATAGAGCCCGATAAGCCGTATGTGTTCATAGGAAGAAGAAGGATACAGGGTGAGGATACGTTCTCACTGTCGATAGATGCTATGTTCCCGATGCCGCAGACGCCTGCCGATGTGGCCGAGGTTACCGGCAACTGGCTGTTCAGGAAGGTATATGATGCCGCACGTAACGGTTATGCTGCAGTACAAAGACAGTCTGCGCCCGCCCCCGCGGCTAAGAATCCGGTTGAACAGGACAGCCCTTCTGTCAAAGGCTCGATCCAGATCAACTTCACGGGAGACCCGAACGGAGCCGCTTACCAGAGGCTTCTGAACTTCCTCGTGTACTTTCACGGGAACACCCGTGTGAAGGTCAGATTCAACGATGGAAGTGTCGCGGAACTTGATCCCGTATGCTCTGTTGATGCATCACCTGACGTTTTGTTAAAGCTTTGTGAACTCGTCGGAAAGGACAATGTGAGTGATATAATTGACTAAAGCGGAGTTGCAAAGGGGGTAAGCTCCATGAAGAAGGTAAATAAGTCACGTAAAGGATTCACACTTATTGAGATGGTTCTCGTAATTGCCATCATTGTCATTCTTGCCGCAGTTCTTATCTTCGGAGTAGGAGGATACCTTCAGAAGGCCCATAACGCTGCCGCTTCCATGTCTTTGCATAACGCATCCGTTGCTCAGATCAACGAAGCAATCGGTGCCGATATAGGCTGATTTCCCAAATAGTGTATAATTAATCGATTCTAATTAACTCCTGTGGAGGTGTTTTTTATATGTTTAATATTCCTTATGACGAGAATTCGGTTCCTGATATCAGCACACTGACAGCCAAGAATTATGACAACGTTAATCCTGACGAGGTCGCTCCTATTAAGAGGATCGGCGTTCTCACGAGCGGCGGTGATGCTCCCGGAATGAATGCTACTATCAGAGCTGTTGTCCGCGCTGGTATCAATTCCGGAATGGAAGTATTCGGCGTAACAAGAGGTTTCCACGGTTTGTGGAAGGGTGAGATCTCACAGATCGGTATGAGAGACGTATCCGAGACACTTCAAAGAGGTGGAACTTTCCTCATGACTGCAAGATCCAAGACTTTTGCTACTGATGTAGGTGTCTTGAGAGGCGCTAAGATGATGGAAGTATATGACCTCGACGCTCTCGTAGTATCCGGCGGTGACGGTTCCTTCAAGGGAGCTAGAGCTCTGGCTAGACTTGGCGTACCCGTAATAGGTATTCCCGGTACGATTGACAACGATATCGGCTGCACAGATTATACGATCGGTTACGACACATCCATGAATACGGCGATGGAAGCTATCGATAAGCTCCGCGACACTGCATCCTCACACGAGCGTTGCTCAGTTATCGAGGTAATGGGAAGAAGCGCAGGCTATATCGCTCTTAACGTAGGTATCGCTACAGGTGCTGAGGTTATCCTTATCCCTGAGGTACCGTTCGATTTTGACAAGGATGTATTAAGAGTTATTCTCGACGGCAGAAACAAGGGTAAGAGACATTACATCGTTATCGTTGCTGAGGGCGCCGGCAGTGCGACAGAGATAGCACAGAAGATTGAGAAGCAGACAGGCATTGAGTCCAGACCTACAATTCTCGGACACCTGCAAAGAGGCGGATCACCCACGCTTCGTGACAGAACGACAGCAAGCCTTATGGGCGTACGTGCCATCGACTGTCTGCTCCAGAAGAGATATAACAGGATCATCGTAGAGAAGGCCGGTAAGATCACCGACATCGATCTTGAAGAAGGACTTGCCATGAAGAAGACGATCCCCGAGATCGAAATAGAGAATGCGATGAGACTTTCATAAGAAAAGGTCAATGTACAAGTACACAACATTTGAAGAAGAAGCAGAGCGTAAGAAGATAAGGGGCCGCGTATTAAGCGTTCTCGAGTTCGACAAAATCAAAGATAAGCTCATTGAATCAACGAGAACGTCCTACGGGCGTTCTCTTGCTTCGTCTGCGTTCCCGACAACGGATCCCGAAGTGGTGAAGGAGAGTCTCGAGGATACATACGAAGCATTCACTTATATAAGCAAATTCGGAAGTCTCCCCATCGGTTCGTTTCCGCCGGTCGGAGATAGCCTTAAGTACATCAGGGCGGGCGGTACGCTCGATATGCGCCAGCTTCTTGATGTCGGCATCTTCCTGAGAAGTATAGTCGACCTTAAGAAGGTGGTTACCGACGACAAGCGTCAGGATCTTGCCGAGACTAATCTGTTCATGTCCATAGCGGCACTCGAACCTGAGCAAAGACTTCAGGATGAGATCTTCACGTGCATCGTGAACGATACCGAGATGAATGACCGTGCGAGCAATGAACTCTATTCGATCAGAAGAGAGACTAAGGATGTCGTCAGATCGATAAGGGTGATACTCGACAGGATCATAAGAAACAGCGGCGACATTTTGCAGGAGCAGATCATTACGATCAGGGACGGAAGATACTGCGTCCCTGTAAAGTCAGAGCAGCGTTCCAAGCTCCCGGGAATCATTCATGACACATCTTCGACAGGCCAGACTGTATTCATCGAGCCTATGGGCGTTGTCGAAGCCAACAACAGGATCCGCGAGCTCGCATCACTCGAGGAAGCTGAGATCGAGAGGATACTCGAGAACCTGACATCAATGGTCGGAAGATCCGAGCAGGTATTAAGAAGTGACATGGAGTTGATCGCACAGATCGACTTCAATGCAGCGAAAGCTGAACTCGCGGTCAATATGAATGCCGTGAAACCTATACTTAACACAGACGGTCACATCAAGCTTTGTAAGGCCCGTCATCCTCTTATCGATAAGGATGATGTAGTTCCCGTGGACATCGAGAACGGTGACAAGTACGGAACTCTCGTTATTACCGGTCCTAATACCGGAGGTAAGACGGTATGTCTTAAAACTTGCGGTCTCATGACTCTCATGACCATGACAGGTCTCATGATCCCGTGTGCAGCGGGAACTGAGATATCAGTATTCGACAGAGTTCTCGCTGATATCGGAGACGAGCAGAGCATAGAGCAGAGTTTGTCTACATTCTCGGCACATATCTCGAATATAGTATTTATCCTGAAGAACATAAGGGGAAGATCACTGGTGCTCCTCGATGAGCTCGGTTCCGGTACGGACCCCGCCGAGGGTGCGGCACTTGCAATTGCCGTGCTCGAAGCTTTGCGTGCCAAGGGGTGCATAGTGATGGCGACCACACACTACCGTGAGTTAAAGGAATATGCCGTCACGACAGAGGGTGTTATGAATGCGTCGTGTGAATTCGACACGGACACATTAAGTCCCACATACCGGCTTATCATCGGAACTTCCGGTACGAGTAATGCTTTCATCATATCGAAGAAGCTCGGTATGCCCGCACATATCATCGATGATGCGAAGGGGCGCATGACTGATGAAGATCTGAAACTCGAGAAGCTCTTATCTGAAGCGGAATCAGACCGACGTAAGGCAGGCGAACTAGAGAAGGAGAACGAGAAGCTTAATAACGAACTTAAGGATAAGATCCGTGAGCTTGAGGAGGAGCGTAAGGCTCTTAAGGCATCCAAGACGAAGATTCTTAATGAGACACGCGCCAAGCAGAAGGAGCTTCTTGAAGACAAACAGGAAGAACTCGATGAGCTCATCCGGCAGGTAAAGAAGAAGGCAAAGAAAAACTACGATGAGGATGCCAAGGCTGAACTCGACAAGATCAGAAGGAGACTTCGTGCAGGTGTCAAAGATCTCTCGTCCGACGAAGATGACGAGACATCCCTGAAGACTACGCTTCCGGGTGAACCGCCGAAGAAGATAGAGAAGGGACAGAAGTACTATGCACCTAACTTAGGTGTGGTGGGAACTGCTCTTGATGCTTCTGATAAACCTAATGCGAAGATCAGGATCCAGAGCGGAATCATGACTTATAACGTACTCTTAAGTGAACTCCGTACGCCGACGAGTGAGCAGCTTCAGAAGCCCGCCGAGCCTGAAGACACGCTTTTCGCGAAGTATAAGGGCACAGGCAAGGCAGGAAGTACGTCGTCGCTTAAGGTGGCGAAAGCTCAGACCGTCGTATCGGAGCTGATGCTTATCGGCATGAAGGTGACGGAGGCTGAGTCTGAACTGGATAAGTATATAGACGACTGTTCTCTCGCGGGACTTAAGACAGTGAGGATAGTCCACGGAAAGGGCACCGGTGCGTTGAGAGCGGCGGTAACCGGTAAGCTCAGCGTAGATCCCAGAATAAAAGAATTCAGGCAGGGCGATCCTGCCGAGGGCGGAGACGGAGTTACCATCGCGAAGCTCGTTTAATAAGGAAGGCAAGTATGAAAGACAGCAGACTTAAGATAATCATCGGGGCGTACGGCAGCGGTAAGAGTGAGATCTCCGTTAATCTTGCTCTTAATATGAAGAAGGACAATCCGGCTCAGAAGGTGCTCCTTGCTGACCTCGACATAGTTAATCCTTTCTACAGATCATCAGATGCTGCGAAGGAACTCGAGAACAACGGCATCAGGCTCATAAGCCCCATGTATGCCAACTCGAACGTTGATGCTCCCGTGTTAAGCGGCGAGGTTTATGTAATCTTCGATGACGAGAACTATATGGGCGTGTTCGATATCGGAGGCGAGGATATGGGAGCGACGATACTCGGATCCATGAAGACCAGACTGGATAATACTGACGCCGAACTTCTCATGGCCGTAAATACAAGAAGACCTTTTACTTCAGGTCCGGACGAGATCATCATCATGGCTTCGGAACTTCAGGAAGCGTCCAAGCTTAAGATCAAGGGCTTTATAAACAACACCAACATCCTTGAACAAACGACATTTGAAGATATACTCGAAGGTGACAGGATACTTAAGGAAGTGTCCGACCGGACGGGTATTCCGGTCGTTCTGACAACTTTCATGGATGGAGTCGTTACAGACGATCAGATTAGCAGATTAAGCTGTAAGGAAGTCATGAAGATGCAAAGGAATATTAAGTATGCGTATTAATACAAAAACCAGAAGAGGCTTCAAGAAAGCCGCCAAGGTAAATGTAGGTAAACACTATTTCATATTCATTCTGATGTGTCTGTTCGCGGCATTGATCGGTTCAGAGTTTGTTAATACTGATAACCTTATTGGTGTAAGAACAGACCCGGTGAGTGCACTGTTCAACGGATAT
>CAMNNN010000081.1 GCA_946545505.1 uncultured Clostridia bacterium | reverse complement strand
AGGACTATCGACGACATTATGGAAGTCACGACGAAGCCTATCATCTTCGATGGCGACACGGGCGGACTTACGGAGCATTTCGTATACACTGTAAGATCCCTCGAGCGCATGGGCGTGTCAGCGGTCATTATCGAGGACAAGAAAGGCCTTAAGAAGAACTCCCTGTTCGGCACGGAGGTAAAGCAGACACAGGCTACCATCGAAGAGATGAGCGCGAAGATCGCTGCCGGCAAGCGTGCGCAGCTGACCGATGACTTCATGATCATCGCGCGTATCGAGAGCCTTATCCTGGAGCAGGGGATGGAAGATGCGCTGGAGAGAGCGAGAGCTTTCGTTAAGGCAGGCGCCGACGGTATCATGATCCACTCACGTAAGAAGGACCCCGCCGAGATCGTCGAGTTCTGCGATAAGTTCAGAGCAGAGGATAAGGATACGCCGATCGTCGTTGTTCCTTCTTCCTTTAATGTGATTACCGAAGAGGAGCTCGCTTCCCACGGCGTCAACATCGTTATCTATGCGAACCAGCTGACGCGTGCGGCTTTCCCTGCGATGCAGCAGACGGCGGAGGATATCCTGAGGTACCATCGTGCCAAGGAAGTCGACGACCGCCTCATGTCTATCAAGCAGATCATCACGCTTATTGACGAGATCTAATCATTAAGGAGTACCACCATGAAAGTAGAGAAATTAGTAGAGATAATTGGTTCAGAGTTCTATACCGGTGTTCCGGATTCACAGCTCAAGGCGCTGTGCAACTACCTGATGGACCGCTACGGCATCGACCCCAAGCACCACGTCATCGCAGCTAACGAAGGTAACTGTACCGCACTCGCTGCAGGCTACCACCTCGCGACGGGCAAGTATCCTGTCGTATATATGCAGAACTCCGGTGAGGGTAACATCATCAATCCCGTAGCATCGCTTCTTAACGATAAGGTATATGCGATCCCGGTCGTATTCATCGTAGGCTGGAGAGGCGAGCCCGGCATTCACGACGAGCCCCAGCACATCTACCAGGGTGAGGTTACGGTTAAGCTTCTCGACGACATGGGTATCGAGAGTTTCATCATCGGCAAGGAGACAGGTGACGACGAAGTTGCCGATGCGATGGCTCATTTTAAGGACGTACTCGCTGCAGGTAAGGACGTCGCCTTTGTTATCCGTAAGGGCGCTCTGACTGACGCTCCTAAGGTCGAGTATAAGAACGACAACACTATGGTCCGCGAGGACATCATCAAGCATATCGTCAAGGCGAGCGGTGAGGACCCGATCGTGTCCACTACAGGTAAGGCTTCACGCGAGCTGTTCGAGACCCGTGTAGCTAACGGCCAGTCACATAAGTACGACTTTCTGACTGTAGGATCCATGGGTCACTCTTCTTCCATCGCACTCGGTGTCGCCATCAATAAGCCTGAGACGCGCGTATGGTGTGTCGACGGTGACGGCGCAGTTCTGATGCACATGGGCTCCATGGCAGTGCTCGGTGCGAACAAGCCTAAGAACCTGATCCACGTTGTAATCAATAACGGTGCGCACGAGACTGTCGGCGGCATGCCTACGGTAGCTTCACAGATCGACCTCGTCGCCATCGCGAAGGCATGCGGCTACCCGAATGCCGTGTGTGTTGACAGTTTCGAGGCACTTGATAAGGAGCTCGAGGCAGCCAAGGCGCGCGATGAACTCTCCCTCATCGAGGTCAAGTGTTCCATCGGTGCGCGTGAGGACCTCGGCCGCCCGACTACGACGGCACTCGAGAACAAAGAGAACTTCATGGAGTATTTGGGCTCCCTATGAGTTAAAATGGAGTAGAGTTTTTATTAAGGAGTGCGTATGCAGGCGATTATACTGGCAGCCGGAATGGGCAAGAGGCTCAAGGAGCTTACACAGAACAACACGAAATGCATGGTTAAGGTCAACGGTGTCACCCTGATCGAGCGCATGCTCCGCCAGATCGAGCGTCAGAACGTGTCACGTATCGTCATAGTCACAGGCTACGAGGGGCAGAAACTGGTGGATTACATCGGCACGCTTGGCCTTAATACTCCAGTTAAATTCATCGACAACCCTATCTACGACAAGACTAATAATATCTACTCGCTGGCACTCGCCTCGCAGGAACTGTGCGAGGAGGACACGCTGCTGTTCGAATCCGACCTGATCTTCGAGGACGCCGTTCTGGACGAGCTCGTGAATGACCCCCGCGACACTCTCGCTCTGGTCGACAAGTACGAGTCCTGGATGGACGGCACCTGCGTAAAGCTCGACGATGACGACAACATCGCAGCTTTCGTTCCCGGCAAGAAGCTCCATTATGAGGACCGCGACGAGTACTACAAGACCGTCAATATCTACAAGTTCTCACGCGAGTTCTCCGGCAAGTACTACGTGCCTTTTCTGAGGGCCTACGAGAAGGCCCTGGGCGAGAACGAATACTACGAGCAGGTACTCCGCGTCATCACTATGCTCGATGAGCCTGTTATCAAGGCGAAGAGACTGTCGGGGCAGAAGTGGTATGAGATAGATGATATTCAGGACTTAGATATCGCGACGTCTATATTCACGCCTGACTCAGATGAGCGTGTGGCTTTGCTTCAGGGGCGCTACGGCGGCTACTGGAGATACCCGAAGCTTCTGGATTTCTGTTATCTTGTTAATCCTTATTTCCCGCCGGAGAGAATGAAGGCGGAGATGCGTGCGAACTTCGATACGCTGCTTACCGAGTACCCCTCGGGCATGCGCGTGAATTCTTTGCTTGCAGCGAAACAGTTTAATGTGCATGTCGAGAACATCATCGTCGGTAACGGCGCGGCAGAGCTTATCAAGTCACTGATGTCTTTCCTGTCCGGCGTGACGGGATTTGTCCGCCCGACGTTCGAGGAGTATCCGAACAGATATAATGCTGATGAGTCACTGGTGTTCGTGCCTGATAATCATGATTATGCGTATACTGCCGATGACCTGATGGCTTTCTTCGGCGACAAGGCGATTGATAATCTTATCGTGATCAACCCCGATAACCCGAGCGGAAACTTTATCCCGAAGGCTGACCTGATGAGACTAATCGAGTGGGCACGCGGCAAGGGTATTCGACTTGTGATCGACGAGTCGTTTGTCGATTTTGCCGACGCAGAGGATCCGACCCTTCTGTATAACGAGATACTCGAGCCGAACCCGCATCTGTATGTGATGAAGTCTATTTCCAAGTCTTATGGTGTGCCCGGCCTGCGCCTCGGCGTGCTCGCTTCAGGAGATACAGAGACCATCGCACGTATGAAGAAAGATGTATCCATCTGGAATATCAATTCGTTCGGCGAGTTCTATATGCAGATCGAAGAGAAGTATAAGAACGATTACGCTGCGGCTCTCGTGAAGATCCGTGCTGAGCGAGCAAGATTCGCGGATGAGTTAGGCAAGATCCGCGGTATCCGTGTTATTCCTTCGCAGGCGAACTATCTTATGGTCGAGCTGGATGATTCGATCTCACCGAAGGAACTGCTGAAGACTCTGCTTATCAAGTACGAGATCCTGATAAAAGAGCTGACCACGAAGACCAACGGCCGTAATTATCTGCGACTGGCTGTCCGCTGCACGGAAGACAACGACCGTCTGCTCGACGCACTGAAGGCAGAACTGGGATGAACTGATCTATGAATCACGCAGATCCGCAGACAATTAAGAATATCAACGAAGCCGCGATGCGTGAGTTCATAACTCACGGTTATAAGAACGCTTCACTACGCTCCATCGCTCGTGAAGCGGGAGTCACCACCGGTGCGTTCTACGGCTACTACAAGAGTAAGGCGGAAGTGTTCGACGGTATCATCGCACCGCATGCCGGATTCTTACGCGAGTTGTTTGCTGAGTCGTGGGCAAGTTATGATGACTTCGGTAAGTCGAGGTTCGCCCGGCTGATCGTATATACATTCGATAATATCGATGTTGTCCGGCTGCTGGTATCAGGAAGTGAAGGGACAAAGTATGCGGATTTCTTCCACGAACTGACCGAGCTCATGGCAGACGGATTGAAGCCGTACTGCGGGGATCTGAAGACGGACTTCGTTCATTCACTGATAAGCGGCCTGTTCGCGTCTTACTGCGAGCTCGTCATCCACGATGCAGGACGATGCAAGGCAGGAAATGCGATGCAGACATTGTGGGATTTCTACGAGGCCGGATGGTCGAGATTGCTGAAGTAATATAGAAGGAGAAATGAATTTATGAGACATATTACGTTCGCACCTAAGGGTGTATGTGCACAGCAGATAGATTTTGATGTGGATGATGAAGGCAAGATCCATAACGTCGCATTCATCGGAGGCTGTAACGGCAACCTGAAGGCGATCGGTCTTCTCACTGAAGGACAGGATGCGTCTAAGGTGGCCGGAATGCTTCGCGGAAATCTGTGCGGATTCAAGCAGACTTCCTGCGCCGACCAGCTCGCGATTGCCATCGAGCAGAATTTGTAATATAGGTGGGAAAAGAATCGACTGCTTATGAGCCCCTGTGATCAGGGGCTTTTGTTATTTTTATGTCCCAATAATGTCGCTTAAAAACGGGAAAGCAACTATCTTGTTTTACCCCCTCGGCGGTGCTAACTTGGTAGTATGGAAACAGGGATTATAAGTAAAGAATTTTATATCGCGAGATATATATTCTTAAAGAATGAATTGGAACGTCTGCCCAATGTGACCTTCGGCCGGCATTGCGGCGAAGAGATTGTGTCTGTAACTTCTGTTGATCCTAAGACCGGTAAACAATCGAGGAGGCGGTTGACTAAGAATAACCGGGACTGGAAAGAGTACAGTGCAATTGCTGCCCGTCGAATGAAGCTGAAGGAAAGCTTAAAGAAACTGCTCGCATCTTGGAAAACGGATTATGAAGGATCGCTTGATTATGAGGCCTCTCACTATATACTCAGGCCGAACGTTGAGAATCCTTTCAATTCTCAGTTTTATGAACAACTGAAGCCTGACAGCAATACTAAAGAGAAAGACCGTAAGGTGATGCTCAACGGGACTTATATGCGGTCTTACTTCGAGACCGAAGTTGCTCAGCTGTTAGATGATCTGGATATCGAATACAAGTATGAGACTTGTTTCAGAGTCGGAACTGAGATAGTAAGTCCTGATATGTCTATGAATTTTCCGGAGTTTAACAGATGTGGTTTTCTTGAAGCTCTGGGAGGACTCGGTAATCTGGGTTATGTAAATAAGAATTCCAGGAAGATAGCTAATTACATCAATGCAGGGTTATACATCAACCGCGATGTGGCATTTATCTCGAGTGACGGAGATTACCGTCCGGATCACCGGACGATGCGAAGGATTATTGGTGTAATGACTGATTCTCTGGCCAAGCAGTATCTGTTTAAGAAGTGATCATCTGACTGATTACCAGTGAGACTACCCGATATAGATCAATCTGGTAGTAAAAATGGTAATACGAGTCGATATTACCATTATCACTGCCAAGATCAGCAGTGAGTGGTAGTGAATTTGGTAATCAGGGAATAGTCAGTGCTGAATTACTTCTCTTCGGCCTTGATATACAGCGGACGGCGCTTTACTTCGATGAATGTACGGCCGATATATTCACCCAGAACACCGAGAGACATGAGCGTCAGACCACCGATGAACAGGATGAAGCACAATAATGACGGATAACCCGGAACTTCGTTATATATGCGAAGGATGATCGCGCGGATGAAGTAGTAGACGAGATAGAAGAATCCCAATCCGGCGAATCCGAATCCGAGATATGTGGCAAGTCTCAGCGGCGCGGTCGTGAATGAGACGATTCCGTCAATCGCATACTTGAACAGCTTCCAGAAGCTCCACTTTGTCTCTCCGGCAACGCGCTCGGTATTAACATACTCGATCCACTTGGTTCTGAATCCGACCCATGCGAAGATACCCTTCGAGAATCTCTGGCGTTCGTTAAGATCGAGAATAGCATCGACCACCTGGCGCTTCATCAATCTGAAATCACGCGCTCCGTCGGCGATCTCTACTTCGACCATACTGTTGATCAGTCTGTAGAACATGCGTGCAAAGAATGAACGGATCTTGGGTTCACCCTGACGCGTTACTCTTCTCGATGCCACAATGTCCGCCTCATCCGCTTCAATTGAACGGATCATCGACGGAATCAATGACGGCGGATCCTGCATATCGGCATCCATAATAGCGACCAGATCGCCCGCGGACTTCTCAAGTCCTGCATACATCGCGGCTTCTTTACCGAAGTTACGTGAGAAGATTATGTACTTAACATCGGGATCTTCTTCGGCGAACTTCTTGATTACCTCGGATGTCTTGTCGCGGCTGCCGTCATTAACGAAGATAAACTCGAATGTGTGATCCGATACTTCCTTACGAACATCGCACAGAGCGTTATACAGGAAAGGCAGAGCCTCCTCTTCGTTGTAACAGGGTACGATCAGACTTACGAGCATACGATCCTCCGTGGGGCCGCTCTTATAACAAAAAGAGCAATTTGTATTATAATAGCACACATGAGGACCACTGATACACTTAAGACCACACGAAGTCTTAAAGACTTCTCGCTAGAGATAGGGTACACGGCGTATTTCCGTGCGGCGCTCCTCTACTTAACTATCCCTGTCCTAATATTCTTTATGGGCTACCTTAAGATCTGGTGGGCACTTCTGTTCACAACTCTTACGGTCTTCGCAGGTTTCATGATACTAAGAGGCGCTG
>CAMNNN010000080.1 GCA_946545505.1 uncultured Clostridia bacterium | reverse complement strand
CATTCATAACGTCGCCCACGAACTTGACCGCCTGATCAAACACGCACGAATCGATCTGGTCGACGAGACCTGTCCTCTCCGCTACAGGGATAAAGTCACCGGGATTAATAAGCGTTCCGTCTTCATCTCTCATACGTGCGAGAGCCTCGAAGCCCCTTAAGCGGTGGTTGATATCATACTGCGGCTGCAGATGGTAAGTGATCCTGTCATTATCCAGAGCCTTACGGATCTTACGCTCGATCTCAAGGAATTTCGCGTTGCCTGCGAGGTCAGGATCAAATCTCAATACGCCGTTATTGCCGAGAGTCTTCGCAGAGTGCATCGCGGCATTCGCGCCGGATATGATAGCATCGGTAGTCATGGCATCAGTCGGGTACTCCGCGTAACCGAAGTTCGCCGTCATGAAGTAGTCGCACTCCTCGATCGTGATTACTCTCTCAAGTTCCGCCTTATAGATATATACGCTCTTCTTGACCTGCTCGATATTCTGATAGTCGCGGATAATTATCGCGAACTCATCGCCGCCCAATCTGGCGACAAAGTCTGTTGTTCCCGTATCCGCGGAGTCAGCGATAAACTTCCAGCGTTCCGCTACCTCCTTAAGGACCTTATCACCGAAGCCGTGACCCATCGTGTCGTTGATACCCTTGAAGTTATTGATATCGATCGAGAATATGATGAATCTCTCCTGCTTACTGATAAGCCTCTCGACGAGTTCGCCGACCGCGAATCTGTTCGGAAGTTCCGTCAGTCGGTCTGTGACTGCCTGGTAGTGGATCCTCTTCTGGAATCGCGCATTCTTCTTGTACATGAGATAAATGATCGTGACTACGATACCCACAAAAACATTCATGAAGAATCCCGCGACTGCATTGACGTTACCGCCCATGAAGAACGATATGATAAGCTCCGGGAACTGGTAAAGGCACACGATAAGCATCGATGTGATATATCCGAGTTTACGGTAAAGCAATACGAGCAACATGAGTAATGTACTGGACAAAGACGTGAATACACCTGCAAAGCCCGCATACGGCACAACCCTGTCAAACACGACGAATGTACCCTGATTCTTAACTACCACCTGAACCATGAAGTTCGCCATGATATAGAGTATCAGCAGAAGCACGTATCCGCTCTTCGGTATCTGATCGCCGAGGACTATCCCCCTCAGCGTTTTTTCCATACTCTTGTTATTATCTTTACTCACTTGTAATTCCCCCATGCCTGCACTTAACGCGCGTCAGGATTGTCCCCTCTTGAGATCTTGATCGCACGCTTATCCGCGTACATCAGCTTGTCGGCCTCCTCCAGGATCGCATCGATATCGTAAGGAGCCGTACCGGTCTTGATGCCGCACGCGATGACACACTCGATGTCATTCTGTTCTTCGTTGATTTTCGCCAGGGCCTCGCGCCACTTGGCCTCGATTTCCTTAGCCTTAGCCTCGTCGGCCTCACAGGCTATCATCATGAACTCGTCTCCGCCCATTCTGAAGGCGAACGTGTTCTCATCATTACTTGCAGCCTCAAGCGACTTGGCCGCCATGCGAAGCAGCGTGTTGCCTGCCTCGTGTCCCATGGTGTCGTTGATCCTCTTGAGGTAATTTACATCTAAGTTGAATACGGTGATGTCCTTGCATGTACGGAACCTGCTGCTCATGAGCTGACTGTACTTGGCCTTGTTGTACAGGCCCGTCAGGTGGTCGTGCTCGGAAGCGTACACGATCTTCTCGCGCAGCAGTGCGTTCTCGAGGTACATCTTAAACATGTTGAAATACATCTTAAACATACGGTCCGCATTGTCGTCCTTGGGGACGTTAACGTAGAGTGCGTAGGCGTCGCCCGAGATGATGCTGCCCTTAGCAAAGCACATGAACTCTCCTCGAAAATCCGGAATCGTGTACTCGGCACCCTCGTCCTGATCTGCCACGAACTCGATGAAATCCATATCGGGCATGACCTTATGAAGCGGCTTCTCATAACCTTGTGCATACATATAACGCGTGATCTTTTCCGAGCGCCTTATGAACAGGACAGCGCACTCCGACTGAAGATGCTTAACTACGATAGGCAGGCAGCCCGTGATCTTGTCATCCGTGAGGATATTCATGAGGTCGCGCTGACACATCGTCATAGTTCTCCACATTCGTGAATATGATGACAGATCCTGGAAGATATTCGCATAGTCGCTGACATCGATAAGACGGTGAACGATATAGTTCTCGCCTTCATCCTCTATAGCCTTCGAGCGTATCTTATAGTACAGGCCGTTATTCTTATCGGCAATCTCCCATTCCATATCGAGGCCATCCTCGGATTCATCGTGATTCATTCTGGTCCAGCGGAACCACTGCTCATCATCGATCTTAATAGCATCCGATGTATACAGGATTTTCCACGCAGCATCAGTTATCACGTAATTACTGTCCGTGGTTCTGAAGAATCTCTGTAAGATGCGGTCGTAGTTAGCCATCGTATCTCCTTATATTCCAGACTATCAGTCGTAATATGCTCTGATATCCATGACGGCGCATGCCTCACCTGACAGTGCCAGGTAGATATCATGCGTTGTCTTGAGCGCGGGTATCATGCACTTGATATTGATACCGGCGTTCTTCGTGTTCATGGTGACTACATTACGTCTTCTTCTGAAATCGAGTTCACACTCGTAACCTTTCTTGTTGTAACTCTTCCATGCGTCCCAGCCGATGAAGTCCTTGTCGCGCTTAACTTCGAGTACGGCCATCTTACTGTCACCCTCAGTGACATTCTCGCCGTCGAGTCTGATGCATGCATATTCCTGATAATTACGGCCGTTAGGTCTACCGTCATCAGAATGATAGATAACAATATAAGGACAGCACGATACGAGGTTCGCGGAAGGCAGTGTCCTCGTATGGAACTCAACACGCATGGAATCGTCGATCCTGATTCCTTCCGTGATCGCCGTACGGCGGCCGTCGCACTGGATATTCGGGATATCTCCGTCGAGCAGATTGATGATGTTGATCTCCTCTGCGATTCTCGGGATCTTGCCCTCGGGGATCTTCTCTTCGGATGTCTGTACATCGATCATATCGATCTTGCAGTTCTCCCCCGCGATACCGATCAGAGATGCTCTCGCAGAATCGGGAAGCGCGATGATCGTGTCGATCCTGTTCTCGACCGTATCGATTATTATTCTTAAGTGATCCTTATATCTGTATGCTTCGATATCAAATTCCTTCGGTGAAGGATCGGACGGATCGGCGGGCTTAACACCCGGCCTCTTCGTAACTTCCGTCTTCATGTTACGTGCCTTCGTGCTTATGCTGTGACCGTCAAACCAGATCTCCGCGAATTCGAGATAATGCTGATTCCTGATCTTACGCTCATCAGTATGAACACATGAATCGAACGAATCGAATACGATGATCGTGGGAATGGATATCTTCGGATCCGCTCCCTCGTTCGGAGTACTTCTTAGGTGAATCTTAGTTACCGTATCGTCGATCTTAAGGCCGTCAGTAACTGTCTTCTTATACGCTCCGTAAGTAACGGACTTGATCTTCGTGAGATCGTAAGACTCCGAGATCTCCTCGTCTGAGTCGTCGATAGCCTGGAGCTTGTACTCAGTATCCTGATCGATGATATCGACCATGATGGAAGCGAACTTCGGATCGAACTGCTTATGAGCACCGCTTACGAATACTTCTCTTACTCTTCCCTGAGGCATCGGACCTCTCGTCCTCTTAGGCGAAGTCATGCTGTCGTATACATCCGCGACTGTTACGATCCTCGCATACAGAGGAATCTTATCGCCCTTAAGGCCTTCGGGATAACCGTTACCGTCGTATCTCTCGTGGTGATACTTTGCCGCGATGGGAAGATAAGGGAAATCGCTAACGGACGATAGGATCTTCGCACCGATATCCGTATGCTCCTTGAACTTCTTCTTATCTTCATCCGTCGGTGCGTGATCTCTTAACAGGACGGCATCGGTGATACCGATCTTACCGATATCATGCAGAAGTCCGGAGAAATAAGCCTCCTGGCTCGCACGGGGACTTAAGCCTGCGCGCTCCGCGATCATCTTACTGTACTTGGCTACTCTCTGTGAGTGACCGGATGCATAGATCTCTCTCGAATCGACCGTGCTCGCGATAACTGTCGCGGCCTGAATGAATGCATGCTCGAACTGCGATCTTTCTTCTTTGACCGACTCGAGCTCTGACTTCTTCGCACTCTCGATCTTATCGTTCATATCCTTCAGAGCCAGGATATAGAGAATGACCGCCGTACCTACGATCGTGATATTAATAAAAGATATACCGTAGTTGTAATACTGAAGGACCGCTGCGGCGATCGGGCATACGAAGAATATGATCATCGAGATTCTGAGAGGTCTCGACAGACGCTTCAGGTCTCTGGTGATAAGCGATAACTGCAGTGCGAGGATTATAAACGGAATGATATACGACAGTAAGAACAGATCGCCGCGCTGATATTTATAATTCTCATCATAGTAGAAATAGAATCCCGTGAACTCGTTGATGACGATCAGTGCCCAGCCGATAACCGCGAGGAATTCGACCGCGCGTAACCGCATCGGCACCTTCGGCAAACCCATCTCATTGACCGACAGATCAGCGATATACCGTCCGGTCGCGTGCAGGAATGCTATCGTCAATATGAATACCATGAAGTTCGCAAGCTTCGTCAGAGCGAACTCACTTGGAAGATCGTTGCCGCTGTGAATATATGACATCCTGTCGAAGAACAGCAGGAAGCATGCCGACAGCTCGATGTAAATGAGCGCCATCTTACGGTCTCTGGGCATCGCCTTCGTGATAGCCGCGAGCAGCGCCAGGATAGCACACACACTCGAGAGTGCCAGCATTATATCAAGTTGATATATCTTCAGTAACTCAATCATTTTCCTTGTCCTTTGACTTATCCTCTCCGGGCTTGATCATCATCTGCTCGGGAATGTGCTTCATGATGAGCCTCTCGAGCTCCTTCGGGTCCACGGGCTTAACGATGTGTCCGTTGAATCCTATGGACTTGTAGTATTCCTCGCCTCCGACTGATGTGTTCGTCGTGAGCGAATATACCGGAATATCGGGATAAAGCTCCCTTATCTTCTCTATCGTCTCCGCGCCGTCCATGCCGGGCATGAGATCGTCTAAGAAGACGACGTTATACTTGCCGTTCTTAAGCTTATTAAGACACTCCTCTCCCGACTTCGCCGTAGTGACGAAACACTTGGTCGGCTTAAGAAGCTCCTTAATTATGGTGATATCCGAAGGGTTATCGTCGACGAGCAGGACATCTGCATCGGGCGCGATGAATTCGGGCTGATACTCTTCGTCCATAATCTTGTCTTCCCTGAACTCTCCTACCTCTGTCGAGTCGGAGATCTTCTGTCTTACCGTGAGTATGAACTCGGTGCCCTCGCCGTAAACGGAATCGCACTCGATCTTACCGCCCATCAGGTCAGCGAAATGCCTGGCAATGTCAAGGCCTAATCCGGATCCCTTAACGGATCCGATATTCTCATCATCGAAATGCTCATAAGCGGTGAATATCTTCTTAACATCCTCTTCCTTAATACCTACACCTGTGTCCTTAACGGAGAAGCGCAGGTTGACGGAAGCGTCCGTCTTATCGAGTACGGAAATCTTAAGCTTGACGCTGCCGGCCTCGGTGAAGTTAATGGCATTCAGCAGAAGATTCAGAAGGATCTGATTGATCTTATTGCCGTCACCGTAAAGTCCCGAAGGGAGTGTCTTATCGACATCGACGATATAACGGAGACGCTTATCCTCTGCGTGGCTTCTTGTCATGACGATCAATTCGCGCAGAACGTCCTCAGGTCTGTAATCGTACTCATCAAGCGTCATTCTGCCGGTCTCGATCTTGGTTATATCGAGAAGGTCGTTAACGAGCGCGAGCAGCGAGTTCGAAGCAGTCTTGATGTCGCTCGCGTATTTCTTGACGGCGAGCGGATACTGCTCGTCCTTCGGATTCTCTCTTAAGATCATCTCGTCCATACCGATGATCGTGTTGATAGGCGTCCTGATCTCATGGCTCATGTTGGCAAGGAAGCCCGACTTCGCCGCGTTAGCTCTCTGTGCCTCGTCACGCGCCTCCTGAAGCTCGATATACTGTCTTCTGATGACCGTGCTCGTCATGATTCTCCACACGAGGATACCTGCGGCAGCAAGAGAAAGAATGCTGAGAATGATCCTTACGGACAGCAGCTCGAAGAATCTCGGTGTCTTCGAGATGTTATAGACAGAGTCGGAGCGCACCTCATTCGTTCTCGGGTCGAGGATCTGAATGTGCAGCACATAATCGCCGTAGCGCAGATTCGTGTACTCGAGTGTGCCGAGCTTGCTCTGAACAGTCGTGATACCGGGATCATTCGTGCCCTCGAGATATACGTGGACCGTAGGGTTCGAGTATGTGTAGTCGAGAACCGACGGAACGATCTGGATACGCCCCTGTCCCTCAGGGATAACATAGTTGCCTTCAGCGTCGGGAAGCACTGCCTCCTCGTTAAAGTAAATGTCCCTTATACCCGTCAGCACCGCGGAGGAACTGTCGTAGAAATTCTCGATATTAACTCTCGATACGCCGGACTGGCCTGCGATGTAGAGGTTGCCGTCAGCGTCGAGGCAGCTGTGGCAGTGCGATACGGGGACACTCGTCAGACCGTTCGCCATGTCGTAGAGCCTGTAGTCTTCGACTTCATTATT
>CAMNNN010000079.1 GCA_946545505.1 uncultured Clostridia bacterium | reverse complement strand
CCGGTCTTTATTATCTCGAAGTCGTCACCCGGTACCGGGTACTCGCCTCTTAATATTCTTACGGCATTAGATGCGATCGACGAGTCCTCCCCCTGACGGAATACATACTCGAGCTTAACGCACGGAACCGCAGGGCATGATATAAGGTCAGCAAGAACATTGCCGGCTCCTACCGAAGGAAGCTGCTCAGGGTCTCCTACCAGTATCAGTGACGCTCCTCCCGGGAGTGCATCAAGGAGTGCTTTGAACAGGAATATATCTATCATCGAAGCCTCATCGGCCACCACGACACGGCACTCGAGAGGGTTGTTCCTGTTACGTCCGAAGAATGTCTCGGTATCGTCGTCATCGCCTTCGGAAGGGGCGCTCATCTCGAGCAGGCGGTGAATGGTATATGCTGTCTCACCCGAAGCCTCCGAGAGTCTCTTCGCGGCTCTGCCGGTGGGCGCACAGAATCTGCACTCTATCTTCTCCTTACGAAAGTGTCTTGCAAGTATCGAAGTGATCGTTGTCTTACCGGTACCCGGACCTCCCGTAATGATCGATAAGGGAGAATACATACACAGCTTGATCGCTTCTATCTGAAGTTCGTTAAGGTCTATGCCCTCTTTCTTTCCCATCGAGAGAATCTTCTTGCGAATCCTGTCCTCATCGGGAACTACTTTACCCGCATCAATAAAGCTCTCTATCTCTTTCTTGACTGAGTACTCCGTTCCGAAATAAGTCCTGAGCGCGATCCTGGCGTCTTCATCGGTCTCCTCGCATCCCGCGCACTTACCGTCAATAAACCGGTAAACTATAACGAATCTGTCATCCTTGGCGCGCGTTATACCGTCGTGATAAAGGCCTTCGAATATCTCATCGGGGATCTGACCGCCCGTGTCTTTACTTAAGATGGCCATCGTCTTGTTTCTGACCTGTCCGGGGAGAAGATATGTATCTCCCGACTCCTCGTGAAGTATCGATAAAGCACTTACTATCGCACCCTCGAACCTCGTGATGCTCAAAGGTTCAGAATGAAGCTTCTTCGCTATCAGTTCGCATGTATCGAAGCCTATTCCGGCGATCCTCATAAGGATATACGGGTTATCTTTAACCGCTGATATGCATTCACCGCCGAACTGATTGAAAACTTTGACGGCACGCTTATTAGACAATCCGAGCTTACGAAGTTCAAGAAGCTTTCTGTAGTACTCCGTATCCTTCTCAAGCTCACACGAGATGTCAGCCGCTGTTTCTTCCTTAAGCCCGTCGATGTGCTTAGCAACATCTTCGGGGTCATTCATTATGGCATCAATAACCTCAGCTCCGTAAGTCTCGGCAAGCCTGCCCGCCGTCTTCTCTCCTACGTCATCGAAATTATCCTTAAGAAAGCCTGCTATAAGCGCGGTATCGTCATCTTCTTCGCACTGCTCTATGAGGCGCGCGGAGATCTGCGGCTGATCGCGGTAAACCGTTACCTGACCTGACACTTTGTATCTGACGCCTTCGATAATCGAGCCCGCATAATTGCCTTTGACGGTGAATCCGCCTTTGCACGCGAATATAACGAAACCTGCCCGTTCGAAAATGAGCTTAACGGCAGTAACCACACTGCCGTCAAGCTCTTTTCCGATGTCATCTGTTTCTAAGCGGGTAATTACGTCGTCAGATGAAGTCATCCGTTAAATCTTACCTGCTTCCTCCTTGAACTTATCAACCAGGTCGAGATGCTCCCATACGAAGTCGGAGTCTTCTCTTCCGAAGTGGCCGTAAGCTGCGGTCTTTCTGTAGATAGGTCTTCTTAAGTCGAGATCTCTGATGATAGCTGCAGGACGCAGATCACATACCTTGTTAACAATCTCGGAGATCTTGGAATCATCGATAGTTCCTGTTCCGAATGTATCGATCATTACGGATACGGGGCGTGCTACACCGATAGCATAAGCAATCTGAACCTCACACTCCTTGGCAAGGCCTGCAGCAACAACGTTCTTGGCAATATGACGTGCGGCATAAGCGGCACTTCTGTCAACCTTCGTCGGATCCTTACCGGAAAAGCATCCGCCGCCGTGACGGCCGAATCCGCCGTATGTATCGACTATGATCTTTCTTCCTGTAAGGCCTGTGTCACCTGCAGGTCCGCCGAGAACGAAACGTCCTGTCGGATTGATAAAGATCTTCGTGTTCTCATCCATAAGCTCAGCGGGAATAACAGCATTGATGACCTTATTCTTAACGAGCTCGTGAATCTGCTCCTCAGTAGCTTCTTCCTTATGCTGTGTGGAGATAACTACAGTATCGATTCTCTTAGGTGTGGGACCGTCGTACTCTACCGTTACCTGGGACTTTCCGTCAGGGCTCAAGATGCTGTTAGGATCTTCCTTACGCACCTGTGCGAGCTTCATGGTGAGCTTGTGTGCAAGAGATATCGGGAGGGGCATAAACTCAGGTGTATCGTCGTTCGCATAACCGAACATCATGCCCTGGTCTCCGGCTCCGATATCAAGTTGTCCCTCTCCTCTTGTCTCGAGAGCGTCATTTACGCCCTGAGCGATATCGGGAGACTGCTCATCGATAGATGTCATTACGGCACATGTCTTATAGTCAAAACTTACATCGCTTCCGTTATATCCGATCTGCTTGAGTGTCTGTCTTGCCACATCAGGGATATCAACATAAGAAGATGTTGTAATCTCACCGGCTACTACGATCATTCCGGTAGCTGCGAATGTCTCGCAGGCAACTCTGGCCATAGGATCATTCTCGAGGATAGCATCGAGAACCGCATCGGAGATCTGATCGCAGACCTTATCGGGATGTCCTTCTGTTACGGACTCAGAAGTGAATAACCACTTTCCTTCTTTTTTCTTCATTTTTCTTACCTCGCAACGGGTATTTTTACTAGCCATTTATTCTAACATTCTGCAGAATTACGCTCAACATAGCCTTTGTCGTTTTTTGTCGTTTTTTGTCGAATTTTTGTAGGTAAATCCCTCTGAAGCCCGATATATCATGGGTTTATAACTTGAAAGGAATCAGGGCTATGACATTCGGAATTATGGTTTATGTAAACGACACTTACCTTTATGAACTGATTAGAGAAAGACTATCCTGGAAGTACCCGAATGCGTATATATCGCGTGCAGGCGACGACTCCACATTCGACTTCAATCTTATAAGTGATATCCGCATTCTCTACGATAACAGAGAGTTCTCCCCTCCCGTAACGGACGGAACAAGTGTACCGGTACCGCTTTTCGAAGAGCGTGGGACAGGCAGCATGATCATAGATATGAAGAGGATATTCAGAGAACTTCCGGGGAACAGCATAACACAGGAAACACCGGCGGAGACTGACACCGCGAAGGACCGGTTAAGGATCCTTATCTCCTATGCGTATATAGATGAGCGGGAGAACTTTATAAGAAGCGCCGTCGGGCCTATGACATTCGATTGTATGCATCCCATAAGAATTGATCTCATGTCGGGGATCCGTATGCCTACGCCTTTTATGAGGGGATCAACGGGATCGCTTACGAGTCTTCTCAGGTCATGCACCGACAGAAGATTCAGGCCGCAGCTTATTACCGAATACCTGAACCCCGACAGCAGCGGATTTCTGTCCTGCGGTAAACCTGACAACGAGGACGATGTATTCGATATAGGTATAGATGCGTGCGTGAAGCTGATGGAACAACTTAGGCAATTATGCACGGACGAAGATACCGGTGCGCTGGTCGTAGTAGAAGGCTGGAGAGTATCCGAGATCATAAAACTCATTCCCTTCTGCGACACGCTCCATCTTCTGCTTCCGGCCAGAATGTGCACCGAAGATACAGGCATGACCAAGGAACTGGGAGCGTTCAGAAGGAATCTGCCTTCCGGCGCTCTCATGACAGTCCATTACTGCGAGGATTACAGACAGGAATATGAATCAATCAGAATATGAGATAAGCGAGATCAAGGACAAACTCGTCTACTATGTTTTAAGCGTGCTTAATACCGAGGCCGACCCGTCCGATGACAGACTTAAGGAGATCATTTCTGAAGTCATAGGCATAGATATCTCGACGGGATCTTTACCGCTGGAACAGAAGAGAATCCTTGCCCAGAGTGTTTTTAACAGCTTAAGAAGACTGGATGTTATCGAACCTCTGATGGAAGACCCGTCGATTACGGAGATCATGGTCAACGGACCTGACAAGGTCTTCTATGAGAAGGGCGGCAGGCTGTATAAGACTGACATCAGATTCAAGGATGCCGAATCGTTAAAGACAGTTATCTCCTGCTTCTTCGCGAACCGTAACCGCCCGCTTAATGAAGCTAACCCGATATCAGACTTAAGACTGCCTGACGGATCCCGTGCCAACTGCGTTCTACCTCCTGTGGCGCCGGACGGTCCGATCGTGACGATCCGTAAGTTCACAGGCATATCGCACGATATCGTAACTTTGATAAGACAGGGCTTTATAAGCGAAGAAGCTGCGAGATTTCTGTGCGAATGCGTTAAGAATAAGAAGACCATATTCCTGTGCGGAGGTACAGGAAGCGGCAAGACTACTTTTCTTAACGTGCTTTCCGGATTTATCCCGCAGGATGAACGTGTCGTCACGATCGAGGATTCCGCAGAGCTTAATCTTCAGGGTATAGACAATCTCGTAAGAATGGAATCGAGACTTCCCGGTCCTGACGGCAGCGGCGAAGTAAATATAGGCATGATGATAAGAGCAGCTCTCCGTATGCGTCCTGACAGAATAATCGTCGGCGAGGTCAGAGGTTCGGAGAGCGCCGACATGATGCACGCTTTGAATACGGGGCATCGCGGAAGCCTCTCAACCGGACATGCGAATTCATGTCTCGAGATGCTCGAGAGACTAACCGGCATGGTTATGGCGGGATCGTCTCTTCCCTACGATGCGATAATGACGCAGTTATCTATGGGAATCGACATAATGATTCACATCACAAGAGACAGGAACGGCAAAAGATTTATCGATGAGATCTGCTCCGTTCTCCCTGCCAGAGGCAAAGACTTCTGTCTTAAGAATCTGTTCGTTAACGAAGGAGGCAAAGGCTGTGAAAGAGTCTGTGATATTACAGAACTTCAAGACGCTTGTTCATACAAAGGTTGACGCATCAACCGTTTTTCTTATAAAGCATCTGTGGGCATATCCGTTCTTCGTCGTGTTGATCTATTCAGTATCATCATTCTTCATCAACGCATATATACCGAGACTTATCATCAGCATAATTCTCGGATTCTTCCCCTGGAAGGAGCTAATGAAGAAGATATTCTCCGGCAACTACAAACACATGAGAACGCAGCTTCTGATATTGCTTCAGGTATTAACGACAAGCGTGAGCAGCGGCTACTCGATAGAAAGATCATTGACGCTTATCCGTCCGGTCATAGAGCATTCATTCGGAAGTAAGAGTGTTCTTATCAAACCTCTTATAACTCTCGAGAACAACATCAAGGTTCATATGAGCCTCGATAAGGCTCTCGATATATTCTCGAGACAGATAGACTTTCCCGAGACGATACCGATCTTCCACGCACTCGCGATATCGTCTGACATCGGCAACAATTCACTGGCGATCCTTCGAAGCAGCTGCCAGATGCTGTCGGAGATGAATGCAGTCCAGAATGAGATAAATGCCGCTAACGCTGGTAAGAATGCGGAAGCCGTTATGCTGTGCCTTATGCCGTTCGCTATCACGGCAGCTCTCGACCGCATGGGCGGTGGTTATCTGGACAGTGCCAGAGAATCGGCGACAGGCTCAGTGATCCTTATCGCGGCTTTCTGCCTTGCAATATTCGCTTCTTCACTGCTGTTCAGATTCATGACTCACTCCGAGAAAGGCAGGAAAGACATCGGTGACAATACGGATATCGGGGCGCCTGATAAAGATAAGACTGTCCTTACGGATATTCTCCGCAGATTCATGCCCGCCGGATTCATCGTCTCAAGACACGAGATCTTCAATGAGATATCCATCAATCCTGCCAGGGCGTATGAACAGTACTTAAGGAAACAACTAATCATATGCACGGCCGTACTCATCGTATCAGCGGCAGTTCTGAAGATAACGGGTATCAATATTATCTTCAGTCCCCTGTTCACTGTAACAGTGGCAGTATTAGGCGCATATGATATAAGAAAAGCCGCACAGATACGGCGAGAAGATCTGATGCGGGACATACCATTATTTATGTGCCTTATTCACACGCTTCTAGAAGCCGGACTTCAGCTTCCGAAGTCAATCAACATCTGCTCTTATGCATTCAAGGAAAGTAACAGCCTGTCATCTGAGATACGTAATCTGAGAGCAATGATGCTTAGCGGAATTACGGCATCTGATGCTGTTGAGAAGCTGTCACTCCGCATACAGATTCCTGAGGCACAGTCAGCCTTACTTCTCGTAGCAAGATACGGAAGACTCGGCACTTCGGAAGTATTGGGACTTCTGTCACTTCAGGCATCTGCCTGCTGGAACCTGTGCCGCAATGCGGCCCGTAAAAAGCAGGAACGTGAAGCCTTGGGTCTTCTTTTCCCCATGACACTCGATTTTGTCTCAGTGCTCATGGTAGCGACAACACCGGCAATAATCTCTTTGGGTATATAGAAATGAATAAGGAGGTATTAGATATGCATACAAACAGTGTCAGTAACAAACGCGGCATGGGAACTGTGGAAATCGTGATCATCATTGCTGTTTTGGTCGCTCTCGCTCTTATATTTAGAGAAGGGCTGACCAGATACGCGAGCAACGTTATGAATTACGTCTTCGACGAAGGCAGAATAACCGGCGCGTTCGGCTGACAATAGGAAAATCTTAA
>CAMNNN010000078.1 GCA_946545505.1 uncultured Clostridia bacterium | reverse complement strand
CTTGTGAGAGTGATGTCCATGTGCTTAGGACCTGTTGCATCAGCTGTGATGTAAGCGAGGTTGATGTTAGAAGATGTAACACCGGAAAGCTCGATCTTAGCCTTCTCAGCAGCCTCACGGAGTCTCTGCATAGCCATTCTGTCGTTACGCAGATCAACACCGTCAGAATTCTTGAATGACTCTACGAGGTAGTCAACGATCTTGTTATCGAAGTCGTCACCGCCGAGTCTGTTATTACCTGCTGTAGCAAGAACCTCAAATACGCCGTCGGAGATGTCGAGGATGGATACATCGAATGTACCGCCGCCCAAGTCGAATACGAGGATCTTCTGGTCCTCTTCCTTATCGAGACCGTAAGCAAGTGATGCGGCCGTAGGCTCGTTTACGATACGGAGTACCTCGAGGCCTGCGATCTTACCTGCGTCCTTTGTAGCCTGACGCTGTGAGTCAGTGAAGTAAGCAGGAACTGTAATAACTGCCTGTGTTACGGGCTGTCCGAGGTAAGCCTCAGCATCGCTCTTGAGCTTTGTGAGGATCATCGCGGAGATTTCCTGAGGTGTATAGGACTTGTCTGCGATGTTTACCTTATAGTCAGAACCCATTTCTCTCTTGATGGACTGTATAGTACCGTCAGGGTTTGTAACTGCCTGACGCTTAGCTACCTGTCCGATGAGTCTCTCGCCGTCCTTAGTGAAAGCGACGACTGAAGGAGTCGTTCTGTTACCTTCGGGATTAGGGATTACTACTGTCTCCGAACCTTCCATTACTGCCACGCACGAGTTTGTCGTACCGAGGTCAATACCAATTACTTTAGCCATTTTTATATACCTCCAAATCTTATTTTTTACTTTCAAGGATCTTGTCTACGATACCGTAGTCAAGTGCTTCCTGAGCTGTCATCCAGTGGTCTCTGTCCGTATCTCTCATGAGATCCTCAAGAGGTCTGTTACATGCATCAGCAAGGATCTGGTTGAGTCTTGTTCTCGTATCCTTGATGTGCTCAGCTGCGATAAGGATCTCTGTTGCCTGACCCTGTGCTCCGCCCAAAGGCTGGTGGATCATTACTTCCGCATTAGGAAGGATGCAGCGTTTACCCTTAGTGCCTGCTGCGAGGAGTACAGAACCCATTGAAGCCGCCATACCCATGCAGATTGTCTGAACGTCAGGCTTGATAAGCTTCATTGTGTCGTAGATCATGAGGCCGTCCGTTACGGATCCTCCGGGGCTGTTGATGTAGAACTGAATGTCCTTATCCGGGTCCTCTGCCTCGAGGAACAGAAGCTGTGCCGTGATAAGGCTTGCAGTTACGTGGTTAACTTCCTCAGAGAGAATTACGATTCTCTCCTTGAGAAGTCTTGAGTAGATATCATAAGCTCTCTCTCCTCTTGATGAGGACTCGATTACTGTAGGTACCAGTGAAGATCTGATGTCGTACATTTCTTTGTCTCCTTATATAAATAGTTTAATCAGTTTGCTACTTGTACTACCGCATGTCTTACTACGCGGTCCTTGAGGATGTAACCCTTCTGGAAGACCTGTGCGATCTGGTTCTCCCCGAGAGAGTCATCCTCCGTGTGCATTACGGCTTCGTGCAGATTAGGATCGAAAGCCGTTCCGCGCTCACACTCGATCTCAGTTACGTTGATCTTGTTAAGCACATCAGCTGCCTGCTTTCTGATAAGTTCAAGCCCCTGAAGCATCTTGTCTTCCTTCTCGGTCTCCTGAGCCTCATCTGCGGCTGCTGCCTTCGCGGCGTCGAGCGCACGGTCAATATTATCGAGCACCGACAGCCACTGCTTCGTGACTTCCACTACAGCACTTGCATACAGGTCATCCTTCTCCTTCGAAGTCCTCTTCCTGAAGTTATCGTACTCAGCGAAAAGCCTTACATACCTGTCCTCAAGCTCCCTTATCTTCTTGGAGTCATCGGAGTCTGCCACGGCCTCATTCGCTTCAGCCTGCGCTTCCTCTTCTACAGCCTCATCGGCTTCCTCCTCGAATTCATCTTCGGATACGTCTTCTGCTTCGTCATCCGCGGGAAACTCAAGAACGTCTTTCTCGTCGTCCAACAATTTGTATTCCTCCCTTATTCGTTTATTTTCTTTATCTTCTCGTTGATCTTGTATCTTACAAAATCAATCTGGGAAATAACTTTGCTGTAGTCCATTCTCTTCGGTCCGATGACTCCGATGTTGCCGGAGATCGTGTCGCCGACCTTATAAGTCGTAGTGATGAATGAACAATCCTCTAATCCTTCGAGCGCGATCTCCTGACCGATTCTGATCATGTATGTGTCATCGCCGCCCGTCTTCTCCTTCTCGATCTCGTTTACATAACCTGCGACCATGCCGTCGTGCGAGAGTGTTCCGAGAAGATTCTGCGCCCTTCTAAGCTCCGAGAAATCCGGAAGCTTAAGCATGTTGTGCTCGCCTTCGAGGAAGACATCCAAGCGGTCCGCCTGCTTGATAGCCGTGTAAGTCTCGTAAAGCACCTGATTCAGAATGGAATCCGGAATCTGTGTTTCCTTTACGGAAGTCGCGAGTGTGATGAGTGTTATCTCATCAAGAGGCTTGCCGTTAAGGCTTCTCTCGACGGAGTCTGAGATCTCCTTGAGCTGGTCAGGTGTAAGGAAATTCGGGATACGGACAACCTTGTCCTTTACCACGCCTGCGGAGAGGACCATTACAACGAGTGCTTTACCGGGCTCGATCATAAGAAGCTTAAGCTGGAGAAGCGAGCTTTCTGCAAGTCTGGGTGTCATTACGAGGGAAACCATACCTGTTGCCTCAGAGAGAACTGAGGATGCGTTCTTAAGAAGGTCGCCTGCCTCGTCAAGACATTCATCAATCTTACGTGAGATCTCCTCGCGCTCGCTTGCTGAGAGCTGATCGATCCTCATGAGAGAGTCGACATACTCCCTGTAACCTCTGTCAGAAGGGATACGGCCGGCTGAAGTGTGGGGCTTCTCGATGAGACCCATACGCTCGAGCTCTGCCATGTCGTTACGGAGCGTCGCGGAACTTACCGGAAACTTATGTCTCTCTATAAGAGCCTTCGATCCGACGGGCTCATTCGTGTTGACATAATCGTCTACGATAGCCTGCAGGACCTGCATTTTACGGTCATTTAAGCCCATTCCTTAACACTCCTTTTCTGTAATTAGCACTCTTGGTTCTTGAGTGCCAAATACAAGATAGCATTAAGGTCAGAGAATGTCAAGAAAAGTCAAATGAGATTCGACATAAGACTTTCGTGATACAATTGGGTTATATTTAATACTAATGATTGAGGCGCCTTGCTTATGAGCAGTAATCTGTCGATTATCGTACCCACCTATAACGAG
This sequence comes from uncultured Clostridia bacterium, assembly GCA_946545505.1. Lineage (GTDB taxonomy): Bacteria > Bacillota > Clostridia > Saccharofermentanales > Saccharofermentanaceae > Saccharofermentans. Next base: position 3,491 of record CAMNNN010000078.1, on the reverse strand, counting down.
AAAAACAATATCAGACCCTTGATAGAGAGACTCGACAAAGCTCTTGAACATATTGACTTCGAGATTCTATTCGTTGACGATTCGACCGATGATACACCGGCGCTTTTAGCTGAAGTGTCCTCCGAGAGCGATCATGTTAGTTATATCCACCGCGACAACGAGAAAGGTCTTGCTACAGCTGTTCTTCTCGGATTCAGGAAGTCGAATGGGAAATATCTTGCCTGTATGGATGCCGATCTGCAGCATCCGCCGGAAATCCTTCTTCCTATGTATGTAGCCATGGAGAATGGGGCTGACATCTGCATTCCTTCGCGTCTTATCCCCGGCGGCAGCGACGGCGGACTTAACCTGTGGAGGAAAACGGTATCCTCAACTGCACGTAATATCGGCAAATGCCTCCTCCCATGTTTACGTAAAATCTCCGACCCTACGAGCGGACTATTCATGTTCAGACGACAGATTATCGAGAATGCCGATATGAGACCTATAGGGTGGAAAATAATGATAGAACTTCTCGCTACGGCAACATACACTAACATTATTCAAATTCCGTATACATTTTGTGAGAGACAGAGCGGAACTTCCAAAATTGACGGTAAAGTCACCCTGCAGTATCTGCAACAATGTTTTGATCTCCGTAAGCGCTACATAAAAAACAGAATCAATGTAGTCAACTGGGCCTCAGATGAGACCACCGCAAAAACAGAGTCATACATCAAATCCAGATTATAATAATCACAGAAAACCCAGAAAGGCATGCTACAATTGTATACATGAACAAGCTTGATAGTAACCGAATCGAAGAAATCTTCCCTCCAGTTCTTTTTCTAATGCTGGGAGCATTTATAACCATATTCTATTTTGCAGTTCACGGGGACAATCTTGTAAGCAGCGATAGTGCAGCCGACCTTATTCTCGCACGTGTTCTGTGCAGAGATGGCGGATTCTTATCGAAGAACTGGTTCTATTCTACAGAGCTTCTTACATTCGATACGCAGTTTATCTTCAAACCATGCTATGCTCTGTTTCCCAACGACTGGCATAAAGCAAGACTTCTTGCACACAGCATTCTCATGGTCATTTATCTTGCAAGCATGATCTGGATGATCAAAGTCTCCAAGATCGGACCCAAGGGTCTGTGGGCTGTCGCTATGTGTGCATTCCCTATCGGTTACGGCTATGTAATCACGATGTCATGGTCCTGGTGCTATACGGCATACTTCGTTTTGGGTTTTCTCACCTTCGGTTTACTCTTCATTCTTTTTAGGAACCCGGATAAGAAGATTATCTTCATTGTTCTTCTTATCATTGTCTCCTTCTTCTCCGGAATGAGAACGATAAGAGCCATCATGCAGATAAATCTTCCTGTATTAGCCGCAGCGGTATTGCTACTTCTGTTCAGACACTTTAAAGGTCTTCTGAGAATTGACGGCTCCAAGATAAGAAACATCGATAAACCTTTCCTTAAGTATTCAATAATAATGCTGGTTGCCTCGTTAGCGGGTTACGTTTATAATTCCGTTTTTCTTCTAAGGAATTATCACTACTTCAGCCAGAATGACGAGAGCTTCTGGCAGCCTTTCTCGATCCACAGCATCCTTAAAGTGATCAGCGATATGATTGCTTCATACGGATGGCACGAGAAAACTATGATATTGAGCCTTGAGGGAATTTCTTCCTGTTTTGCCCTGCTTCTTGGTGTTACCACTACAGTTTCGGTGTTCCTTCTTCTGTTCAAATACACAAAACATCTGACCGATAACGAGTATATTATCGTTCTGTATACATTCATCAACATAATCATTTCTGTCTTCGTATTTGCTCATTGTGATATCTATGCCATTTGGCATTGGGCAAATCTCAATCCGTTCGGTTATCTGTGTTTGGCAATCGCAGTCAAGTATCTGTGCATCAATTTCAAACCATTGCAGAAGATGAGATACGGCATCATATTTGGTGCGCTCATTTTCTTCGTCAGTCTTTCATGGCTTATCGGACCTTACTTCGGTCCCGGGAAGATGGATAATGATACTCTGATTCCCGTTATTAATTGGCTTGAAGAAAACGGTTATGACAGAGGCGTTGCCACTTTCTGGAACAGCAATGTTACCACCGAACTTTCTGACGGCCGTATCGAGATGTGGACGGTAAGAAACATTGAAAAAATGAACATCTATGAATGGCTTCAGGAAACCTCTCACTCCAAGCTTCCCGACGGAAACATCTTTGTCCTGATCAACAAGAAAGAATATGAGACTCTGGGACCGGAGATCGAAGACTACATTGTTTATCAGTGCCCAGACTTTACAGTTCTCGCGTTTGGTGAAAACACCGACTACGCTTCAATAATAACCGGATCTTACATAGGCAAATAAGCTACCCTAAAGAATATACGATTATGCCTGCCAGGATTACTGCGATTCCGGCAGTCTTTTTGCAGTTGAGTCTTTCCTTGAAGAATATGATTCCGAATAGTGTAACAAACAGGTATCCTGTCGAATCGAGAATAGGACCGTAGGATAATGGTATCCCCTTAAAGGCATAGACCGTCATGAAAGTAGCCCCCACAAACAATGCGTAAGCCGCGATAACAAAAGGATTCAAATATTCCTGCACAAAACCTTTTCGGGGGGTGAGGGCAGACTTCTTAAGCAGCACCTGCGAAAAGGAGCTTATAAAGACGCCGGCAACGAGGACAGCTGAGTAGAAAAGCGCACCGTTATTCATCAGTCTCTTTCTCCCCCAGTGAGAACATAACTATGCCCGCGATAACTATCACGGCGCCCAACACCTTATTCGGTGTGACTTCTTCAGAGAAGATCAGATAACCCCAGATAAGCCCCCATATGACCGTCACAGCCTTGTTGGCGAACGCGAATACCAGAGGCAGGTGCTTGAGCACCTGCTGCCAAATAACCGCATATATACCGAGCAGAAGTATCATGCCGCCGTAAATGCCGCAGAACTTAATACTCAGAAAATCCTCTCCCGAGGCTAGTTTGCTTAATACAGTACTTAAAGAATAGATTATGAAAGCGCCATGCAGAACTGCTATCCAGATAAGTGACTTCGTATCAGACTTTGTTTCCGTCATAATAAAAACCTGCAATTGCCTTCGTGACAGCAGCTACATCTTCTTCAGAAAGGAAGTAATGCATGGGAAGACGCAGAAGTTTCTCGCTCTCGGATGTCGTGTACTTATCCTCACCGTCAAAGCGTCCGAACTTCAATCCCGCCTCCGCACTGTGAAGAGGAACATAATGGAATACTGTAAGGATGCCTCTTTCCTTCAGATATCTTATCAGAGCTTGTCTTTGCTCCAATCCGGCAGTTTTAATATAAAAAATATGAGCATTATGAGTTATCTCTTCAGGAACAACAGGAAGTTTGATTAATCCTTCGTCAGCCAACGGCTTCAGGAGTTCATAATACATATTCCAGATATGCATTCTCTTATCATAGAGTTTGTCTGCATTCTCGAGTTGTCCCCA
>CAMNNN010000077.1 GCA_946545505.1 uncultured Clostridia bacterium | reverse complement strand
AGAGCGGTGTTAAGTATATTGCCGAGCCCGGCGGTTCTATCAGGGATGATCATGTCATCATGACTTGCAACAAGTATGATATGGCTATGGCATTCACTGGAATCAGACTCTTCCACCATTAATAAGGAGCAAACATGGAAGAAGCATATATAACACTCCCTAAGGGATTTAAAGCTTCCGGTGTAAGTGCCGGAATGAAGTGTTCGGATCCTGCCAATATCAATAAGGATGATCCCAAGTCATCCTACCTTGATATGGCTCTCATAGTTTCCGATGTTCCTGCTAATGCAGCCGGTGTATATACATCAAATCTTGTTAAGGGACATTCTCTTACAAGAACTATCGATATCATCAATAGCGGCAATAAGGTGCGCGGTATCGTTATCAACAGTAAGGTAGCAAATGCCGGCGTAGGTAAGGCCGGCGTTGAAGATGCTGAAGTCATAGCAGGGGGGATTGCCGGAAGACTCGGCTGTGGAAGTAAGGAGATCATGACAGCTTCCACAGGTGTTATCGGATCGAGACTTCCTCTTGATAAGATGACAAAGGCGATCCCCGGTCTTGTGGATTCGCTTTCTTCTGACGAGGAGAGTGCTCATAATTCCGAGTATGCCATGATGACCACGGATACTAAGCCTAAGGAAGTTGCCGCCACCATTACGATGGGTGACGGTAAGGAAGTTACTATCGCAGCTCAGGCAAAGGGTTCCGGCATGATTCATCCTAATCTTGCTACCATGATCTGTGTGTTTACTACAGATGCCTGCATCAGCAGCAGTCTCATCGACAAGGCTCTCCGCAAGGCTGTTAAGTACACATTCAACCGCGTCAGCGTTGACGGCGATACTTCAGTATGCGATTCGGTTATCGTTATGGCTAACGGTGCTTCCGGTGCCTCGGAGATAACAGAAGGCAGTGAGGACTATGAGCTTTTCGAGCAGGCTCTTACGAAGCTTTCCGATGACCTTGCAAGGATGCTTGCATCCGACGGAGAAGGCGCTTCCAAGTTTATCGAGATTGAAGTTACCGGTGCTGCTGATGAGTATGATGCGAAGCTTATCGTAACGGCAGTAGCAAGATCACCTCTTGTTAAGACTGCCATGTTCGGTGAAGATGCCAATATCGGAAGAGTGCTTACTGCCGTAGGTTATTCAGGAGCGAAGTTTGATCCTGATAAGATTGATATTCTTGTCGGCGGAATGCTTTTCTTCCACGACGGTGTATGTGTTGATTTTGATGAGGAAGAGGCCGCTAAGATTCTTTCCAAGCATGATATCTTCATCCAGATCAAGCTTTCCGAAGGTGAGGCATATGACCGTATGTTTACATGTGACTTCACCTATGATTATGTAAAGATTAACGGCAGTTACAGAACTTAAGTAACGGAGGGGTTTATATGAAGGACGGTTTTGTCAGAGTCGGATCGGTATCGCCCAGGGTTAAGGTTGCTGATGTTGATTTCAATGTAGAGCAGATTGTAAAGCATTGTGCCGAAGCTGATGAACAGAAGTGTTCACTTCTTGTATTCCCCGAGTTATCCATTACAGGCTATACATGCGGCGACCTGTTCCTTCAGGATGAACTTCTCGAGTCTGCTTTAAGAGGTCTTTACGATATCGCCGAGGCTACATGTGAGATGAACATGGCGATAGTAGTCGGTCTTCCGCTTAAGTTTGAAGGCAAGCTTTATAACACGGCTGCGGTAATAGCCAAGGGAGAAGTGTTAGGTTATGTTCCCAAGAGGTTCATTCCTAATTATTCCGAGTTCTATGAGTGCAGATACTTCGAACCGTTTGAAGGTGAGGACGAGACAGAGGACGGTGTACCGTTCGGCAATCTTGTTTTCCGTAATGAAACTTATGAGGAATTCACATTCGGAATCGAAATATGTGAAGATCTGTGGGTCCCCAATCCTCCTTCCGTAGAGGCTGCCAGATCAGGCGCCAATATCATCTGTAATCTTTCAGCTTCCGATGAAGTGATAGGTAAGAAGGAATACAGGGAGAAACTCATTTCTATTCAGTCAGGCCGCCTCAATGCCGGTTATATCTATTCTGACTGCGGGTTCGGCGAGTCCACTCAGGATCTCGTTTTCGCAGGCCACAGAATAATCTGTGAGAACGGAGCACTTCTCAACGAATCAAAATGCTTTGGTGAACCCGGAGTAATCTATGCGGATATAGATCTTCAAAGGCTTGCTCACGACAGGATGAGGAATACATTCGAATCTTCAGATGAGCCGTTAAGCATTGTTTACTTCGATACTGAGCCCGAGACAGATCTCCGTCTTATCAGAAAGATAGCAGATCATCCGTTCGTACCTTCTGAAACTTCGGATCTTTCTTCAAGATGTGATGAGATACTTACTATGCAGGCTGCAGGCCTTTCTTCCAGACTGAAGCATATCAACGGTAAATGTGCCGTTGTAGGTCTGTCCGGTGGTCTTGATTCTACTCTTGCTCTGATTGTTACGGTTCATGCATTCGATATGCTCGGTCTCGACAGGTCGGGAATCATAGCTGTTACCATGCCGGGATTCGGTACAACATCAAGAACTAAGGGTAATTCCGAGAAACTTGCGGAAGCATTCAATGTAACTCTTAAGACTGTTGACATTAAGGCCTCTGTAAGACAGCATTTCGAGGATATCGGTCATGACGAGAGTGTTCATGATGTCACATATGAGAATTCCCAGGCTCGTGAGAGAACGCAGATACTGATGGATATAGCCAATAAGAATAACGGTATCGTTACCGGAACGGGCGATCTGTCTGAGCTTGCACTCGGTTGGGCCACATATAACGGCGATCATATGTCAATGTACGGCGTGAATGCGTCGATTCCGAAGACCCTGGTTAGACATATAGTCGATTTTGAGTCTTCAAGAACTGAAGGCGAACTTTCTTCTGTCCTTAAGGATATTGTTGATACTCCTGTTTCTCCCGAGCTTCTGCCTCCGGATGAGAACGGACAGATATCTCAGAAGACGGAAGACCTTGTCGGACCTTACGATCTGCATGATTTCTATATGTATTATTTCCTGCGTTGGGGATTCAAGCCTTCAAAGATCTACCGTCTTGCATGTATAGCATTCGAAGGGAAATTCGATTCCGATACGATTTATAAGTGGGAAGAGACTTTTATCAGAAGATTCTTTAATCAGCAGTTCAAGCGTTCATGCCTGCCCGACGGACCTAAGGTCGGCACTGTTACTTTGTCGCCCAGAGGTGACTGGAGAATGCCGTCTGATGCAGTTAGTAAACTTTGGCTCGATGACCTTAAAAGTGTTTTATGATCTAATTAGTGTATAATCACTTCTTGGAGGGTTGTGAGGCTTGCTTTTTAATTCGATCCAGTTTGCACTGTTCTTTGCAGTAGTATTGATCGTTTTCTATGTTCTGCCGCCAAGAGTCCGTGTATGGTGGATACTCCTGGCGAGTTTGTTCTTTTACTGCTACAAAAGCCCCGATGAACCCGTTGGAGAGCAGTCTTACTATCTTTTCGCGGCGATACTTGTTACGTGGATAACAGCCGTAGTGATTGATCTTATTCCGGCCCAAGGGAAGCTTAAGATATTAAGAGGTATATTGCTTGCTGAAGGCCTGATCGCCGATTTTGGTATGCTGATCTACTTTAAGTACACAAAGTTCTTTATCGAGCTTATTAATCCCCGTATCGTTGATAACGGCGGACAGGCGATATCTACTGACTTTAATCTGCTTATGCCGCTCGGTATATCGTTCTTCATCTTTACTTCGACAGGATATCTTATCGATGTTTACCGCTGTAAGTATCACGCTGAGAAGAATCCTCTTTATGTGGCATTGTTTACGAGTTTCTTCCCGTGTATCATGTCAGGTCCTATCGAGAGAGGCGATCATCTTATCCCTCAGCTTAAGAAGCTTCACAAAGTAAAAGTCATCGATGTTAACCGTATGTCCAGCGGACTGTTTCTAATCATATGGGGTCTGTTCGCCAAGATGGTTATTGCCGACAGAATAGCTATGATCGTTGATAACGTATATGGTCATTACTATAATTACGGCTCAGTCGAACTGATATTTGCCTCTATATGTTATTCGATTCAGATTTACTGCGATTTTATGAGTTATTCCACCATAGCTCTTGGCTGTGCCAAGATGATGGGCATAGAAGTCTTCGATAACTTCAATGCTCCGTATCTGTCCCTGTCTGTAAAGGAGTTCTGGAGAAGATGGCATATCTCGCTGAGTTCATGGCTTCGCGATTATGTTTATTTCCCGCTTGGCGGCAGCAGATGCTCCAAGATAAGAAAACATCTTAATGTGCTGATAACATTCCTTGTCAGCGGATTCTGGCACGGAGCCGGTATCAATTTTATAATCTGGGGCGGTATGCATGGTGTCGTCCAGATGATAGATGATGTCACTTCTCCGTTAAGAAAGAAGATAAATGATATCACTCATGCCAAGACTGACAGCTTCGGTTATAAGTTCGGTAAAGGACTTCTGACCTTTGCTTTTGTCGATATAGCATGGGTTTATTTCCGTATAACTGATTTCCATCTTGCTAATGAGATCGTAAGAAGAATGTTCATGAGACCGGATCTATGGGTCCTGTTTAATGACGGTATATATGAACTCGGCCTCGACAGGAAGGAATTCAATATTCTCTTTATCGCTGTACTGGTTTTGATCGTTATGGACATTGCCAAGAAGGATAAGGATAAGTCTGTCGGAGATATTATGATTGCTCAGCCCTGGTGGTTCAGGTGGGCAGTTATTATATCTTTGTTCTTCGCTGTGCTGACGTTCGGTATCTACGGACCTGCATTTGATCCTGCAGGGTTCATATATTTGAATTTCTAATGTGGTGATTACATGAAATTATTAGCTAAGAAAAAGGAATTGCAAAACGGAATACTCTCAGGGCTTAAGTCTGTTAAGGACTTAGTTCGTGCTGTATCTTTCCTGTTGTTAGTTGCATTCCTTCTTAATATCTGGGTTATCTGGTTCATCCCCAAGCATCACGACGGAAACCGTATGATGGAGACTTTCTATGCACAGCCGCAGAACAGTATTGATGTGCTTGTAGTCGGAAGTTCCCATACTTTTATTGATGTTAATACAGGAATGCTGTGGGAAGACTTCGGAATTCCTTCATTCGTAATCGGCGGCTCGCTGCAGCCTTTCTGGAATTCATATTACTTTATTAGAGAGGCCTTGAATTACCAGCATCCGCGTATGATAGTTCTGGAGGCTTTCGCATGCGACGTTGATTTTGATTACGGCGATCATGGTATGATTATCAACAACGTATCCGGTATGCGCATGAACAGGAACAAGCTTGAAGCTATCAGAGCAAGTGTAACTGATGTTGACGGAATAATAGACTTTAGTCTTTTATTCAGGGAATATCACAACCGCTATAGTGAGCTTACGATCAATGATGTTGCGCCCGAATTAGGTGATCCCGTAAGATTCGAGAACAACAAGGGGTTCTATGATTATCTCGGAACATATCCTATTACGCGTCCTGTATGTGATATGGATGATGAGATTGTTCCGATGCCTAACAAAGAAGAGTATTATTACAAACTTATAATCGAATACTGTCAGGAGCAGGGAATACCTCTTATGATTATGGTTTCTCCTGACGGCGCATATAACGACCTGTCGAGAGGCCATTACAATCATGCCCGCGAGATTGCAGAAGAGTATGGTGTGGAATTCGTTGATTATAACGAGTATTACGACGAGATCGGTATTAACTTCGAGACTGATTTCGGTGATATCGGACATCTTAATTATCTCGGCAACAGGAAGTTTACCAACTTCCTCGGAGAGCATCTGACTGATGAATACGATCTTATCGACAGACGCGGTGATACTACGGGCCTTTATGATTCATGGCATGAGAACTATGTTTATATCGAAGAGCGATTAGACAATTACTTGCTCACCCAGACCGAAGAAGTAGCTGATTACTTAAATATGCTGAATAGTCTTAATGATAATTATGAGATCATCCTGTATGTAAGCGAGAACCGTTATATTATTGATGATTTAAGAAGATATCTCGGACTTCATTCGATATCTGCTATAAGACCTTTTGATTCGAACCGCTATCTAATATGCGGGAATGTCACTAATATTCTTACGCAGGATGATAACGGACTTTATTATGAGGAATTCCTTGGGGATCATCATTTATCCGTTACAAATGAAGGTGTTTTCTTTGACGGCACGAAAGTTGATGAGTCTTATTACACCGGTGTGTGCATTGTAACTGTCGACCGGCATAATCAGACTGTGGCAGATACAGTTGTCATAGATGAGAGTATGGTATACCGATATGAATCCGAACATTAATATTACCAAGGTATTAAAGACTTCATTCACTATGTTCTGGTATCTGATCAGGATTGCTTTGGCTGTGCTGATCGTATGGTGGTCGTTCGGACAGATGAATATATGGAGGGAATTCCAGACCTTCAGAGAATGGGACAACCATTATGGTTTTGAAGGTGAAGGAACACATGACAGTCCTTACCTGATCAAGAGTGCCGATGACCTTATAAATTTCTCTGATGCGGTTAATAACGGTAATTACTTCGCTGATGTTTATTTCAGACAGACAGCGGATATCGATCTGGCTGAATGCGATAACTTCGTACCGATCGGAACATTCGACAGCGGTTATATGTTCAGAGGAATATATGACGGTGGCGGACACCGTATCTATAATCTGAAGATCAATGCAAATCAGCTTGACAGTGAATTTGTAGGCTTATTCGGCAGATTGGGCGGAATTGTCATGAATCTCGGTATTGAAAGCGGCAGGATTTACGGGGATTA
>CAMNNN010000076.1 GCA_946545505.1 uncultured Clostridia bacterium | reverse complement strand
ACAAGGAGGAACACATGGAACAAAACGGCGCTAAGATCATTATCGATTTCCTGATATCGCAGGGCTGCGATACGGTATTCGGCTACCCGGGAGGACAGGTCCTTAAGATTTTCGATGCACTCTATGAGAATAAGGACCGTATCACCCACATTATCACAGCCCACGAGCAGGGAGCCTCGCATGCCGCGGACGGCTATGCCAGATCCAGCGGGCGGCCCGGCGTCGTCATCGCGACATCCGGCCCCGGCTCAACCAACATCATCACGGGACTTGCCACGGCATATCTTGATTCGGTCCCGGTAATCGCCATCACGGGCAACGTCGCGACTTCTCTTCTGGGAAGGGACAGCTTCCAGGAGGTAAACACCGTCGAGATCACAAGAACAGTTACCAAGCGCAACTGGATCGTCAAGGATGTAACCAGACTTCAGGATACCCTTTATGAGGCATGGCAGACAGCCATCTCGGGAAGACCCGGACCGGTACTTATCGACATCCCGACTGATGTCCAGACTGCGGTTTGCGAGGTTAAGCCTTTCAAAAAGGTCGATAAGCTTCCCCTAAGCCTTGTAAGCGAATCCTATCTTGATGCGGCCGCACTCATGATAAACAAGTCCAGAAGACCCTTTATCTACTTTGGAGGCGGTGTTATATCCGCCAATGCCGAAGAAGAACTTCTCGCCCTGTCGGAGAAGCTCGATGCACCGATGGGAAGTACACTTATGGGATTGTCCGCAGTCCCGCACGACACACCGAACTTTCTCGGCATGCAGGGCATGCACGGACACTACGCCTCTTCGAAGGCGGAGGATGAAGCAGACCTCGTCATCGCGGTAGGTGTCCGGTTCTCCGACCGCGCCACAGGCAACAAGAACAGATTCTCGAGAAACTTCCGGATCATCCACATCGATATCGATGGAAAAGAACTCAACAAGAACATCCCCGCCGACATCTCAATGGAAGGCGACCTCAAGGATGCATTAGGAAGACTCCTGCCTAAGCTTGAATCAAAGGCCCGTCCCGAATGGAAGGACCGGATCAGGGAACTTCGCGAAGAGGAAGACCGGCACACCATAAACATGATGAGCAAGACTCCCGAAGGCTTTCTCAACCCGTACAAGGTAATAGATATCGTAAGCGGATTCTCAGAAGGTCTTCCCGTAGCAACTGACGTGGGCCAGCACCAGATGTGGACCGCTCAGCGTTATCCGCACAAAGGAACACGCACGTTTCTGACAAGCGGAGGCTTAGGCACAATGGGCTTCGGCATGGGAGCCGCGATCGGCGCGGGCAAAGCAACCGGACTTCGAAGCGTGCTCTTCACCGGAGACGGAAGCTTCGGTATGAACCTTAACGAGCTCACAACCTCTGTAACGAAGAAAACTCCTCTCGTCATAGTCATCATGAACAACGGGGTGCTCGGCATGGTAAGACAGTGGCAGACACTTTTTTACGACAGGCACTACTCGGAAACAACTCTCGGGAGGGGCACCGACTTCGTGAAGATAGCGGAAGGCTTCGGTGCCAAAGGCAGGCTCGTATTCACGGAACAGGAACTCGAAAACGCCTGCAAAGAGGCATTCTCCTATGACGGAACTTACGTCATTGACTGTGCCGTCGACTGCGACGAATTCGTTCTGCCGATGCTTCCGCCGGGCGGATCCATAGACGACATAATCACTGAACTTTAATAATGGAAGGACATAAAACAATGCTTACACTGGACAAAGTCTATCACGCAAAATACATACTCGATAAGGTCATAAGACAGACCGACATAATATCCGCACCCAAGATCAATCCGGAATCCGAGATCTTCCTCAAGACTGAGAATCTTCAGATAACCGGCTCATTTAAGGTAAGGGGAGCCTACTACAAAATGAGTCAGTTAAGCGACGAGGAGAAATCCAAGGGAGTCATAGCCTGCTCAGCCGGAAATCACGCTCAGGGCGTTGCGCTGGCCGCTGCCAAGAACGGTATCAAATCCGTCATCTGCCTCCCTGACGGAGCTCCCATATCCAAAGTCGAAGCAACAAGAAGTTACGGAGCCGAGATCTGCCTTGTAAAAGGCGTTTATGATGACGCCTACGCCGAAGCACTCAGACTCAAGGACGAGATGGGTTACACATTCATTCACCCGTTCGATGACGAACTCGTAATCACGGGGCAGGGAACGATCGGACTCGAGCTTCTGGAACAGCTGCCTGAACTTGAGGCAGTCATCGTCCCCATCGGAGGCGGAGGTCTCATATCAGGAGTGGCATTCACATTGAAGACCTTAAACCCTACGATCAAAGTCTACGGTGTACAGGCGGCAGGAGCCCCGAGCATGTTCAACTCAGTTCACGACATGAAGAAGGAACGCCTCGATTCGGTATCCACCATCGCCGACGGCATAGCAGTCAAAGAACCCGGAGACAACACGTTCAGGTATGTATCCGAATATGTCGATGAAGTGGTGACCGTCACGGATGACGAGATATCGGCGGCTATTCTGGCACTGATGGAACAGCACAAGCTCGTAACGGAAGGCGCCGGCGCCGCGTCAGTGGCAGCGGCGATGTTCAACAAAGTTCCGGTCAAAGGCAAAAAGACAGTATGTCTTTTGTCCGGAGGAAACATCGATGTTACGATACTATCGAGAGTCATAAGCCGCGGTCTTCTCATGACGGGAAGAACATATTCGACCAACATCGAACTCATCGATAAACCCGGTCAGTTAATGGAGGTATCACGCATATTCTCAGAGCTCGGAGCCAACGTCATCTCGATACATCACGAGCGCGCCAATGAAGGAAGCGACGTCAACGGATGCTATCTTCGGATTACGCTCGAGACCCGTAATTATGACCATATCAGCAAGATCAAAAAAGCACTCGCAAAACACGGATTCAAAACACTATAAGGAGAACACAGCATGAACACAATCCACACAGAAAGCGCACCAAAGGCAGTAGGTCCTTATTCCCAGGCTATCGTAAGCAACGGCTTCGTATTCACATCGGGGCAGATAGCGATCAACCCCGATACCAATACTGTCGAAGCAACTGACATAAACGGACAGAGCGAACAGGTAATGAAGAATCTCAAAGCCGTTCTCGAAGCAGCCGGATCATCATTCGGCAAGGCAGTCAAGACGACATGCTTCCTTGCCGACATGAATGACTTTGCCGCATTCAACGAAGTATACGGCAGATACTTCACATCTCTTCCCGCTCGAAGCTGCGTAGCCGTCAAGACACTGCCGAAGAACGTTCTCGTCGAGGTTGAAGTTATCGCCGAAGCTTAATCCTCGTCGAATAAATCATCGATATCCGATTCGATTCCGAGGATCCTGTCGGACTCCTCGGAGTCGATAGCGGAGATATTTCTCATCTTCCCCCTCATAATGCCGGTTCGATGCCTTATCTCCTTCGCAGCCTCGGACGCCTTATCGATACGCTTCTCGGCAGTTATTGCAGCTTCTTCAAGCTTATCTATCTGGCCCTTCGTCGCTTCCAAGATCTTACGGATCTCCTCGCTCTTCCTGTTAAGGGCCATATGGCGGAAACCTATGGATATCGTATTAAGCAGAGCCATGATCGTCGTGGGGCCCGCGATCATTATCCGCTTGCTCTGGCAGTAGTCGGAGAGGCCGTCTATCCGGAGAACCTCAGCATAGAGGCCTTCGGTCGGAAGATACATAATCGCATAGTCCGAAGTATTCGGCGGATCAAGATACTTGCCGCTTATCGTTGAAGCTTCCTGTTTGATCCTTGCCGTCAGTTCATTTCTCGCGGCCTTCACCGCAGCCTCATCACAGTTCTCTGCCGCCTCAGCGATCCTGTTATAGATATCGACCGGGAACTTCGCATCGATGGGAAGGTAAGCGGTACCATCCTCGTTCGGAAGCTTGATCGCATATTCAACTCTGTCGGAAGAACCGCTCTTCGTCGCGATATTCTCCTCGTACTGCTCACGCGCCAACGTCTGCTCCAGAATACGTCCGAGCTGAACCTCACCCCAGTTGCCTCTGGCCTTAACATTACTTAATGTCTTATTAAGGTTAGTAACACCGGAAGAAAGCTGCTGCAATTCACCCAGGCTTTTATACAGATTAGCCATCTGCTCACCTACCTGCTTAAAGTTCGAATCAAGCCTCTCGTTAAGAGTCTTATCGAGCTTCTCGGTAACAACTCCGCGGATCTCATCGAGCTTCTTCTCGTTCGACTTGGCCATATTCTCGATCGAAGTCTGCAGAGTCTTATTCATCTGTTCCTGCATCTTAAGAAGAGATTCACCTGTGGACTTCTGCATCTCCATAAGAGAGTCACTGGTGGTCTTCTGAAGCTGCACGATCGTTCTGTTCTGGCGCTCGTTGCCCTCAGTCATCTCCTTACGGAACTCGGTAAAAGAGTTGTTCTGGGATCTGGTCATGGCATCAAGGCGCTGCGCCTGATCATCGCGGCTGAGCTTAAGATTCTGCGTAATGGTATTCTGCATACCCTCGAGCTGTCGATGCTGGGACTTATCCATCATATCGAACTGACCCGATACGACTTTCACAGCTTCCTTATTCTCGTCAAGCTTACCGAGAAGCCTCTCCACCATCTCGTCATCGCGGTCATCGTCCTCTTCCTCCGTAACACCTGCCTTACGGATAAGAACGATATTAACTACACCTATAATGATCAGCACTGCAAGCAGACCCAGGATAATATAATCAGTCATACAAGCACCTCCGCATATTATTCTGCTTGTATGCTACTCCCCTGCGTGGGCCATTATTGGGACATCTTCTGCAAATTAAGAGGCACGAATCTGAATTCGTGCCTTGAAAGGAGGGTGTTATGAAGTAAGGAACATTATTGTTTGCATCCTTATCTTAACACTGCCCATGTTTACTTTCAGGGATAAAAAAGGCAAAATGTAGGCAAACTCGAGGTGAAAATGAGTAATGGTACTTGAAGGCCGCACAACTAAAGGAAACAGACTTCTTAAAATAAAAGAGATTAAGTATGAGAACCCCGATGCCGGCTTCTCCAGAGAGCTGTCCGAGGCAATCGTTATTCTTTGCCGTGAGATGGATATTCCCGTCCCTATGTGGATGAAGAAGAACACTCACGAGTTCGCGGCGTTCCATCAGACCATCTTCTTCGATACGCAGTACCCCGAGAAGGTCAAATTCGACAGTTTTCAGATTAAGATGATCAGATAAGGATCAGCTGCCCGATGTCCTGAAGATAATCTCTCCGGGATATACCATGTCCAGCTGGGATCTGGCAACATCCTCAACATAAGCGGAATCCTGACCCGCGACACCTCTTGCCAGAATATTGTTATTTCTGTCCTCGAGTGCAGCCTTCTGTGCTTCCAGAGCCGCTTTCTCTTCCTCAAGTCTTATCCTTGCCATTCTGACGTCATAATACTTGGTCGCACAAAGAACCACGACCACAACGAAAGCAATACAGGCCAATGTCATCGGCAATGAGAAACCGCCGGATCTGCGCCTGATCTTCTTTATCTTTTTAACGTCAGATAACTCTTCCATACTGCTATTTTATATGAGCAGAGCCCCGCTTCGAAGAGGTCCGGGAGCTTTTTAACCATAATGTAATCTTATGCTACAATCTGCTTATGGAAACGAAGAAAACCTGGCCCAAAAGACGCTTTCCCGTAACGCTTGAAGGTGACACGATCACCTGCTATGCGCTTTTCGCTGAACCTCTTTTGCAGAAGAACCCCGACTGGGACGAGACCTACGCGGACGTGTGCGAACAAGGAATCACGAAATACTGGGGGGACGCGGGCTTCAAAGTAGACTTCATCCGCATCACCAAAGAAGACAAGATCCCGCACATATGCGTGCTCCCGGCCAAGATGACCGGCACCTCCTACGTCATGAGCCGCTGGTGGCGCTGGGGCTGGGGTCTGTTCAGAAGTTCCTTCCACCCGGAGTCCTTCATGATCAACTGGTCGCGCCGGCACCCCGGCAACATTCACCTCAACCTGCGTGTTAAAACAAGCCGCAACTGGTTTATGCGAGTATCTGCCCACGAGTTCGGACATGTGCTGGGACTTGGGGACGCTTATGCCGCACACTACAGATTCTTCTATGAGGCTCCCGGAACTAAGGATTACATGATGAACAGAAATGTCGCAGTAAGCCCTGAGGAAGCGGCCATGGTAAGGCGCGCTCAGCAGACCGGAAGGATGCAGTATTTCCCTATCAAGTTCTCCCTTCGCAGGTTCGTCAAAGGGGTGTTTAAACGCTGATCTTACTGGCGTTCAGTTATTTTTAACTTTTTTGTAAACTGTCGTCAGACTGCACTAAATAAATTGAAAACCCACTCCATTAGTTGTAATATATACACATCGCAAATAAAGATTAATGGAGGCTCTATCATATGAAAAAGTGTCCCGATTGTGGTATGGTAATCGCCAATCAGGCTATCAGGTGCCCTAAGTGTAAGTTCAACTTTGCCGAGAGCAGCGATACAAGCGGTGTCGCAGTAGAAGCTGCGGCAGCTGCAGTATCCGCAGCAGCTACAGGTGTTGCAGCCGCTCCTAAGGGTGCAACAGGCATCCTTCCCATGATTGATGTCAAGGCAAGCAATGTTGACGAGCTTTATAACCAGCTTAAGGCAGCAGTAGTTAAGAGGAAGACAGAGTTCGATCACTTCATCGACTTCCTCGAGAACAGAACCAACTGGCTTACCGCTCCCGCAGAACTCGAGGGACATCTCGCATGTGACAAGGGTCTTCTTATCAGAAGTGTTGCCGTTACTAAGCAGCTTCTTAGAATCAAGGATACGATCATGCCTCAGCTCGATGAGGAGTCCGCTATCATCATCGGTCTCTTCCACGATGTAGGTAAGGTCGGTATCGAGGGTAAGCCTTATTTCATCGTTAAGGAGCACATCGGTT
>CAMNNN010000075.1 GCA_946545505.1 uncultured Clostridia bacterium | reverse complement strand
TCCGCCTGCTTCTTGATCTCTGCATCGAGAGCCTGCTCGCGGACCTGAGCTTCCTTCATCTTGAGCTCGATCTCTTTCTCCTGCTTCGCGATGTCAGCTTCGGAATTTGCTACCTCGATCGACTTTCTCTGAGCCTGCTCCTGGATCTTATAAGCAGCGTCTGCCTCAGCCTGCTTCGTGTCCTGTATGACCTGAAGTTCGGATCTCTTAATAGACAGTTCGTTCTGCTTAATGGCGATCTCTGTCTCAGAAGATACCTTAGCATCATTAGCTTCCTTGGCAGCCTCTGCCTGAGCAATGGCTACGTCTCTCTCGGCGTTGGCCTTAGCGATGGATGCCGTTTTCTGAATCGTCGCCATATTGTCCTGACCGAGTGCCGTAATAAGATCATTCTTATCTTCTACATGCTGGATGTTGCAGGAGATGATCTGGATACCCAGATTATTCATATCTACCTGTGCCTTCTCCTGTACCTGATCACCAAAGGACTTTCTGTCATTGCAAAGTTCCTTAAGTGTGATGGTACCGATGATCTCACGCATGTTACCCTGAAGCGAATCTACGAGCTGGGCATTGATCTGCTCACTTCTCATATTGAGGAAGTTCTTCATAGCGAGCTTGATGCCCTCTTCGTCGGTCCTGATCTGAACCTTCGCCACAGCGTCGATGTTGACACCGATGAAGTCTGCTGTAGGAACGAAGTCACCCGTCTTGATGTCGATAGAGATCTGCTCGATGAGCAGCTCGTCTTTTCTCTCAAGGAACGGGAGCTTCAGACCGGCTTTACCGATCAGAATCTTAGGCTTTCTCTTGAGACCCGTAATGATGTATGCCTTGTTCGGCGGAGCCTTCACATAGCTCGTTGCGATAATGATGATAAGCAGGATAACTGCAATTACGATCAGGATCGCGGGTACAAAAAATGTTGCCTGAATTCCGGCAGGCACAACCGCACCAACCAAAATCTTCATAGTCTTTCTCCTATTCCTTATTCCTTGTTGTTTTTCCTATCCCATATGTTCTCGCGAGGAACATTGAAATTATCTTAACATGCTCCCGCCCCCGGTCAATACTCCCGGGTCCGACTTTAAGATTTCTTAATCATTGCCGGAAAAGAGCGTTAACGCTAGTTCCCCGAACTGAACAACACCTCGTCAGTGTACTGATAATTTTCATCAAGCGCGGGGATATTTACAGGAAGCCGGCCGCCCGGTTCTCCCACTCCGAAACAAGAATAAAGCGCACACGGCAGGTTTGGCGAGAACGTCGTCTGCTCGTCAATATCGGAAGCCACCTCTGACATGGGAGACGATCCGTAAGCCAGGAGTATCGCGTCCGCATCCGGGAAGCGCGCGGCATCGTAAGGAAGACCGCATGAGATGAATATCACGTTAAGTCCCGCCTCGTGGCGAGCCTCTATAATCTGATCAAAAGCAGCCGACGAGAATCCGTCCGCAGTAGCCGGGTCAAGACAGGCTGCATTATAAGTTCTGTACACGAGGATGACATGTGTTGCCTCCAACGCCATCGAGACGCATTCTTCGGCATTCTCGGCGTCATTCGCCATCACATAAAACTCCGTGTCCTCCGTTATCACGCCCTGCTCTATAAGATTCTGTCTTACGAGCTCTCCCGTGCCTATCCTGCTCGCACACGTGTCAGCGAAAACCACCAGCACACTGTCGTCTTCCTGCAACTGCAAAGGAAACGCGTTGTTATTATTTTGGAGCAGCGTCAGTGCCTCATAAGCTATGCGCTCCTCCACAGGTGCACCGACTTGCCCGACGACCGCAGAAGCATTGCTGACAGCTTCGGGTGTAACCTCGAAATACGTGTCATCTATTATGCCGTGATTGATCTTCACACGCAGTATGCGTCTTACGGCTTCATCGATCCTCGATTCTTCTATCCTTCCCGATTCGACGAGACTGACCGCCATATCAGTCCAATCTGTAACTGTCTGCACGCCTTCGTCATCGTAGGCAAACGGTATCATGAGCATATCCGCGCCCGCGTTGATCGTCATGCAGATAACATCCTCCGGCGCGAAATTGGCAGATATCGCATCCATCTCGAGAGCATCCGTAACGACGATTCCTTCGAAGCCCATATCACCCCGCAGTATATCCGTCAGGATAGTGTGACTCATCGTCGCGGGGATGTGAACTTCTTCACCCGTGGATGTCGATGTATAAGTTCCTGTCTCGATCTGAGGATACTGAATATGCGCCGTCATGATCATGTCGACGCCCGCGTCTATAGCGGCCTGGAAAGGTATCAGTTCGAACTGCTGAAGCTCCTCGTATGTGCTGTTGATACAGGGGAATCCTGTGTGGCTGTCGACATCCGTATTGCCGTGTCCGGGAAAGTGCTTAAGCGTTGATATAATTCCGCTCGCGGTAAGTCCGTTAATGAACTCGAGGCCATACTCGGATACCACCGCGGGATCATCGGAGAAAGAGCGGATTCCGATAACCGGATTCGCAGGATTATTATTAATATCCATGACAGGTGCGAAGTTCGTGTTGATGCCTAGAACTTCCAGCTCCGAGCCATGAACGTAAGACATGGCATAAGCCTCATCCGGATTACCGGTGGCCGCGAGAGCCATATTGCCTACACCGACTGTTCCGTAGCTTAATCGCGTGACTCCTCCGCCCTCCTGATCGATACCGATCAGCATAGGGATACCGCCACCGTTTTGATTGGCGGTCTGAACTTCGGAGATAAGATCCATCGTTTGTTCGAGATCGACTACATTCTGTCCGAAGATGATGAATCCTCCGAAGTTATACTCTTCGAGACAGCTTAACATCGTCTCGCTTAACTCGGGGACTCTGAATGACATGAACATCATCTGATGAACCTTCTGCTCGAGCGTCATGCCGGACAGAATCTCCTCGACGCGCTCATTAACGATTTCCTCCTGAGAGGCCGTGGCCTCAGAAGGTACAGCGGTCTCAACCACTGCAGAAGCCATCGCGGTTTCAGTCTGACTCTGCTCCTCCCTCGAGCAGGACACGATTGGGAATAACAGTGCAGCACTTAAGAGGACAGATGTCAGTTTACGCATTAATAGTTCTCCTTATGTATCAAGTATGCCGGCAGCCTCCTGAAGCAACTCGATAATAGGAAGATGCTGAGGGCAGACAGCCTCACACTGACCGCATGCGATACAGTCTGAAGCCTTGCCGGACCTTTCGATGAGACCGGAGTAAAAATTCTTGGATCTCCAGTCATCGGGATAACGTCTTATAGTGTTTACGGTGCGGAAGATATCAGGGATGCTGATGCTCATCGGGCAGCCGTCAACGCAGTATTTACATGATGTGCAGCCGATCTGAGGAATGGCAAGGATCTCATCCGTGACCTCATTGATCAGACGGAATTCTTCTTCGCTCATCGGCTCGAAATTCTTGAATGTATTGATGTTGTCGTCCATCTGCTCCTCGTTCGACATACCCGAGAGGATAGTCATGACGCAGGGCTTGGATCCGACGAATCGAAGCGCCCAGGAAGCGACGGAATCATCAGGGCGAGCGGCCTTGAACTTGGCCTCGATATCGGGTGCCATGCTCGCGAGCATACCGCCTCTTACCGGCTCCATGATGATGATCGGAATATTGCGCTTCTCGAGTATGTCGTAGAGCGCCTGAGACTGAACAACGGGGTTCGTACGGTCGAGATAGTTGTACTGGATCTGAACGAACTCTACCTCGGGATGCTCATCGAGTATCTTCTCGAGAAGTTCCGGTGTTCCGTGGAATGAGAATCCGAAGTGACGGATCTTACCCTCGGCCTTCTTCTGAACGCCCCAGCTGAAGCAGTCGTATTTCACATATGTATCGTAGTTGTTGCCGTCCTCGATGGAGTGCAGCAGATAGAAATCAAAGTAGTCGACACCCGCGCGCTCGCACTGCTCATTAAACAGGCGGTCAACGTCGCTTGCCTGTTTGATCTCCCACGCAGGAAGCTTGGTCGCGAGCATAAACGATTCTCTGGGATACCTCTTTACCACCGTCTCGCGAGCTGCCACCTCCGACTTACCGCCGTGATAAACATAGGCCGTGTCGAAGTAATTCATGCCCGCCTGCATGTACTTGTCCACCATCCTGCAGACGTGCTCAAGGTCAATGGCGCCATCCTTCTCCGGCAAGCGCATAAGACCAAAACCCAATTTCGGCATGCTGTTCAGATCGATACTCATATGAAGTACCTCCTTGTTAAGATGTGCCCCACTCTCACATTATAACAAGGATACGTCCCACGGACCCATGCCGTTTGTTAAAGTTCGTTGAATATATTCGCGTCCGCGCGCTGCTGCAGCCTCAGGAAATAGCCCGCGATCATGGACGAAAGCATCGTTGTCAGTATAAGCACCGTGAAGAACTCGAGGCTTATGATGTCGTATGAATATGCGACAGTCGCGAGCACGATACCGGGTCCGCCTCTGGCGTTCATTGTTATGGCGAAATTAAGTTTAGTACGGAGCTTAAGGTCCGCGAACATGAGAAGCAGCCATGTGCCGGCAAACTCGAGTCCGAAGGCAATCGCGAAGAACAGCAGAAACCTCACAAGCGAGAAGTCATGCACGACATTAAGCTGTATGCCGACGAGCGCGAAGTAGACAGGTATAAACAGAGAGAAAGCGATGCTTTCGAGGTGATGCATGCGCGTCTTGATAACATCTTCTGTGCCGAATACCGCCTTCACTACATAACCCACAACGAAGGCCGAGTACATGATGTTGATACCGAGCACATAAAGCGAACCGCACATGAACAGCAGCAGTATGAAGCTTATCGAAAAGAACGTGACCGGTTTCAACGAGGCCTTAACGGGCTTAATGAACTTGGATATCAGTGCGATGACCACGAAGATGCCGATGGTTACGAGCACAATGACGACCATCTCGCCGAGCTTTATCTCGCCTGACTGCGCGATTCTCGTCGCTACATTGAGAAGGACCCACAGACACAGATCCTGGAATGTCGACACCGTAAGGACCGTATTCGAGAACCGGGTATTCATTATCCCCATATCGAAGAAGATCTTTGATATGACCGGGATGGAAGTAATCGCCACGCCGATCGCGAAAACGAGACTGTACGACACCTCATTATTGATGCTGCCGATGAAGTGCTCTTTGAATAATCCGAAGAACGGAATACTGCCCGCCATCGGCAGTAATGTCGCACCGATAAACACGAGGCTTATAGTCTTCGCATTGGATTTATCTATCTTGATATCAGTGTTGTATCCCGACAGGAACATCAGGAAGATAAGACCGAGCTGGTAGAACAGATTAAGGACCTTGCCCTCTTCGGGATAAGCGAAGAATATGCTCTCCGACAGTCCGGGAAGAAGAATGAAAAGGCAGCTTCCGCCTAAGATCATACCTCCCAGGATCTCACCAACGACTCTCGGCCCCTTGATCTTCTCCATGAGGCTTCCGCACACGAATGCGAACAGCAAAAGAAGCGCGAGTGCAATTAATGTAATGATGATCTCGTTCTCTGAAAGGGTAGTCAGTCTCATAAGTATATCCGCCTTGTCTTGCCGATCAGTCCGTCAGATTATAGGATCGTTCGCCGCTGTTACTACGAAGTAGTTCGGCTTCTTTCCGTCCCCTCGGTCACCTCTTACTATAAGAAGCGGCATATTCTGATTGCGGTGGAATGTGGAAAGGTAGCGAAGCGACGGTATATATACCTGATCCTTCTCGCACCAAACGGACATGTAAGGACGGTTGTTGATTTCCTTATAGCCGACCATGATGCCTTCAGCAATCTCGTAAGCGATACTCTTTCTTGTAATTTTGTATTGCTTGAGTGTATTCATAACCGAAAGGATAACAAACAGCCCCGCTCCATACATAAAGATCGGACTGAATTCATCATTAGTCGCGAAATACACGAATAGTGCGCATGAGAAGACGATGAAGATTACAGATATCGGTCCCGACAACTTAGATCTTACGTCCTCGAGTCTTCTTAATCGCTCAGTCTCCTCTTCAGTTGCTTCTCTGTAGGTGATGTCCTCAGGGGTTCCCTTATACCTGGTATATTCAGCCGGATCAAATATCATGTTCACAACCTCCTTAACGAAAAGTATTATACATCAAACGACTTTGAGGTTTATTTCTTCGGGGTATAATAATTACAACAGTGTACCTGGCGATGCATGGTTCCGGTTGAAGCAAGAATGAATGAGGGAGCGGTAGATATGCGCAGAATTCTTTCGATCTTACTATGTATAATTATGGTCTTTACCTTGTGCTCTTGTTCGGCATTAAGTTTCGAGACTGCTCCGGGTACCGAGTATGGCAGTTTTACGATCGTGAAGACTTCAAGTTATGACGGAAAGTATTATGCATATATGACCCAGCACGATCAGATGATTGTTGTTAATATCTATTCTGAAGATGACACCGAAGTGTTCACATTCGAGCCTTGCAGGAAGAGTGATTTCTGGGGTATCTGCTGGGAGAACGATAATTACAATCTGTGGGTTCAGTCAGGTGATCTTGGATTGATCTGCTACACCATGTCTGATGAGATCTGGAGCATCGATGATTCTGCAGTAAGACCTGATTACATAATCAGCAAATGGGATAATTCGACCGGCTGAATCGCAAGTTGCGGAGGTGATGCGGAATATATTGGCCGTTTAACCTTATTGCCTATTAACTGGGTAGGTGTTTATACTAGAATTATGTAAATAATTGATTGGAGTTATTTATATGATATTCCGCGACGAAGCCTTTGAAGTACTGAAGAAATATAACAAGGAACCTTTCCATATACAGCACGCACTTACTGTTGAAGCTGTTATGAAGTGGTACGCGCAGGAACTCGGTTATTCAAGTGATGCAGACTACTGGGGTATCATCGGATTGCTCCATGATATAGATTTTGAGC
>CAMNNN010000074.1 GCA_946545505.1 uncultured Clostridia bacterium | reverse complement strand
ATCCTCATCTGGTCTTCGGTATATTCATGGAAGTTAAGCTCCGTCACACGCGACAGGATAGTGCCGAGAAGTCTCGATGTATCGGAACACAGAAGAATGTACATGAGATGTGCGCCCGGCTCTTCAAGCGACTTAAGCATGAGGTTCTGGCA
Organism: uncultured Clostridia bacterium; assembly: GCA_946545505.1. Classification (GTDB taxonomy): domain Bacteria; phylum Bacillota; class Clostridia; order Saccharofermentanales; family Saccharofermentanaceae; genus Saccharofermentans. The sequence goes on along the minus strand of CAMNNN010000074.1, from coordinate 6,837 downwards.
GTCAGGCGCGGTCTTATCAGCATTGATTATCAGAACTTTATGAGATGAGATCTGAGGCTTAACCTCGGCATCTCTTATAACCTCGCGAAGATCTGCGATCCTGATATTCTTCCTGCCTTCAGTAGGCTCCACTTCGATCAGGTCGGGATGCGTTCCCGCATCAATATACTTGCACGAAGCACATTCGCAGCACGCACCGTCGGCCTTACGGTTCTCACAAAGAACTGCCTTAGCCGTCTCCCTTGCGAAGAGGTGCTTACCTATGCCTTCGGGACCCGTAAACAAAAGCGAGCAGGCAGAAGGATCGGATGTAATGTCCTTAAGCCGGTTCTTTACTGATTCCTGTCCTGTCAGCTGATTAAATCCCATATAAGCGTATGAATCTGCTCGTATACAGCCTCGGGGGTGTTGTCGGCATCAATGACCTTGATACGGTCTTCTCCCTTGGCAAGTTCAAGGTATCCCGCTCTTACTGCTTCCTGATATGCAAGGCCGAGTTTCTCTATACGGTCCTCCTCGTCTCTCTGAGCGCGTCTCGAGTAAGCCGTCTGCGGATCTATATCAAGAAGGATCGTGATATCGGGATATGTCTCGTTTGTCGCCTTAAGGTTAAGGAAATCCGTAAGATCCGTTCCCATCTTATTCGCATAACCCTGATATGCCGTCGTAGAATCGTAGAATCTGTCGCAGATTACATTGACGCCCCTGTTAAGAGCCGGAATGATCACTTCTTCCGTAATCTGAGCTCTCGCCGCCTCGAAAAGCAGCAGCTCCGCCATGCGTGTCATGGAATCATTAGCCTTATCGAGAAGGATCGTCCTGATCTTCTCTCCTACTGCAGTGCCGCCGGGTTCTCTGACTTCGATGAACTCGATCCCCTGCTTCGTAAATTCGTCCTTAAGAAGATTAAGCTGCGTACTCTTGCCGCAGCCGTCTATACCTTCAAATGTAATGAAAAGTCCTTTGCTCATTCAAGCTTAATCGTATGGATCTCTGCGATATCGATCCATATCTCTTTCTCTATTCTGTCGTTATCAGCCTTGATATCAGCGAGCGTCTCCTCAGCCGGCTTAATGGGCTTAGAGGGCTCGATGTTTCTTCTGTGCTGCTTTCTGTTTCTGTTATCGAAGTTCTTCTTCTTGAACTCGCCGTTCTCCTTATTGGAACGGTTCTCATTATTCTGGCGGTTCTCGTTGTTCCCGCGGTTCTCGTTGCTACGCTCGGGACGATTGCCGTTATTCTCCCTGTTGGGATTATTTCTGCTGCGGTTTCTGTTACGGTTCCGGTTTCTGTTCGGATTACGGTTCTGACCGTTGCCGCCGTTATTACCGTTGTTATTTCTGCTGTTATCAGAAGCCGGTTTGTTGTTATTCTCAGCCATCAGCGCACTCCTTTGATTAATCAAAACAGATTATACCACATCGGTATTCTTATAGCGTTTAACGCCCTTGTCATCGGGAATCGGGCCGTTATAAAGTCCTAATTCCTTAAGGGGAACGAGTACAAAAGCCCTCTCATACATACGGGGATGAGGGACGGTCAGCTCAGCCGCATCAGACTTAAATCACGGTATCAACAGGATATCGAGATCGATAGTCCTCGGACCGTTCTTTATTGTACGGACTCTGTGAAGCTCATTCTCGATTCTCTGAAGCTCATGAAGCACTTCAACTGGCTCCAGATAAGTCCTTATAACGGCGCATCCGTTAAGGAAATCTCCCTGATCGTCATACCCTACAGGCTCTGTCTCATAAAGTGAAGACACCTTAATCAATTCGAAAGCGGGATTGGCCCTGATCATATCGAGCGCCTCATTAATGATCTGCTCCCTGTCACCCATATTGCCTCCGAAGCCTATGACCACATCCTTACGTGATACGGAGATCTCAGTTTCCATGGCATCGAACTCTCCGTCTATAGGCGCATCGGGCTTTCTGACGAGCACTCTGACAGAATCGATAAGGCCATACTTCCCGATAACGGCTCTTCCGATTACGAATGCGAGGTGTTCGATCAGATTGCCGTCAGACTCTTCAACAATCTTCTTCGCTATCTCATACACATCAGCATAATTGACCGTATCGTTAAGATCATCCGTTAATGTGCCGGGAATCTCCCTGCAGAACATATCGATGCTCACATAGAAGTACTGGCCGTTCTTCTTCTCTTCCGGAAGACAGCCCGTGTGTCCGAACAACTTCATCTGCTTAAGACTTATACGGTTCATAATTCTTCGCCTTTCAGTCTTGCCACAGCCTTAAGTGCGGCATATGTATCCTTAACATCATGAACTCTGAGCTCCGTAGCACCCTTCTCCACACCATACAGTGCGAGTGCGAGCGAAGCCCCGAGACGCTCATCAGCCTTAGTCTCCCCCTTATAGAACTCAGCCGTTATCCTCTTCCGAGATACGCCGAGCAGCACGGGATATCCCCACTTATCGATCATATCAGGGATCGCATTGATAAGTTCCATATCCTGCTTACGGGTCTTCGTGAATCCCACACCGGGATCAAGAACTATCTTATTGTCCTTTATACCTGCGTTCCTGGCGGCATCCACGGTTCTTTGGAGCATCACTTCCCATCCCTCGTCAGGATCGCCCAGTCCGTTTCTCATAAGCACAGCTCTCGCCTTATATTCAGCGATCACTCCCGCCATATCAGGGTCACCCATAAGCCCGGAGATATCGTTGATTATGTCTGCGCCGGCTTCAAGAGCGGCCTTTGCAGTTCCGGCTCTGAAAGTATCCACCGATATAACACAGCCGGGGACCTTCTCCTTTAATGCTCTTATTACGGGAATTATCCTCTCCGTCTCCTCGTTCTCAGATACATCTTCGTATCCCGGGCGCGTGGACATGCCTCCTATATCAATCACGTCAGCCCCGTCTTCGATCATGGAAAGAGCATGATTGACCGCCGCATCCGTATCAAGGAATCTTCCTCCGTCGGAGAAGGAGTCCGGAGTTACATTAAGTATTCCGTATATGAGGATTTTGTTCATCAGCCGTTTCTCTGGCGGTTAATAAGAGCCAGTGCTTCGTTTCTTGTCCTGAGGTCAGATCTGCATCCGCCTCTCATAGCCGAAGTGACAGTCTTGGAGCCGGGCTTTCTGATACCTCTCATCGTCATGCAAAGGTGCTCAGCCTCGATCACTACGCATACGGCGCGTGCATCTACAGCCTTCTCGATTGTATCGGCGATCTGGCTTGTGAGCCTCTCCTGTATCTGCGGCTTACGGGACAGAGTGTCCACGATACGTGCAACCTTGGAAAGACCTAAGATCTTACCGTCCTTCGGGATATAAACCACATGACACTTGCCGTGGAACGGGAGCAGATGATGCTCACACATGGAATAGAACGGGATATCTCCTATAAGGATCATCTCGTCGTTGCCTTCGTCAGTAAATATCTTTATATCCTTGTTGATATCGCGGTGAAGTCCCGAGAATATCTCGGCATACATTCTGGCAACCCTCTGCGGAGTCTCCTGAATTCCCTCTCTGTCCGGGTCTTCTCCGACAGCCTTAAGTATAGTTCTGACAGCTTCTTCAATAGCCGGCAGATCCATATTCTCGCGGCTTTCCTGCGGAATACTCATGTCATTCTTATAATCGTACAAAGAAGTCACCCTCTTCCTATTCTCTGTTTTCTGTACTCGAGAGGTGTCATTCCCATCAGCTTCTTGAAAGCTACGTTAAACCGCTGCGGGCTCGAGAATCCGGCCTGCGATGCGATACCGGAAACCTTGATCTCGTCGTTCTCGAGCAGCTCGCACGCCTTGTCTATCCTCTTCTTCATAAGGTACGTCATGGGGCTCACGCCTATCTCATCTCGAAAAGCTCTCGTGAAGTAACCCTGGCTTAAGAAAACATACGATGCTGCTTCGGCCACCGTGATGCCTCTCTCGTAATTCTCGTCGATATAGTCACAGGCAATGAGCACGAGTTCCCTCGCCTTGCCGTTACGTACCTTAAGCGAAGCCTCCCATTCCTTACGCATAGCACGTGCGAGCGTCAGCATAAGCTCCACGGTCAGGACTTCCATCATGAGTTCTTTATTGAACGCATCCTCTTTCTTCTCGTCAACTATACGCTCTAGAAGGCTTCCGATAGTCTTCTTGTAAGTACCGGACAGCGTGAAGAAAGTCTGATGTCCGTAATCACTCTGAACACTTGCCTCCGCACTGCCGGCGAACTCGAGGAAGCTCTCGAGCGAAGGCTGGGCAGTACCCGGGTTATTGGGCTTGCTGAAACCGAAGTAAAGGCCAACTGTATCAGCCACCTTGGAGATAACGCGGATCTTATGTGCCGTATGAGGCTTAATAATGAGAGTAGTTCCGGGATCGATTATGAGACTTGTGTTATCGAAGATGAACTCCACTCTACCGCTTCTTAAGTAGAAAAGCTCATGGAAAGGATGCACGCTCATTTCGGCGTTGGCTTCTTTCTTCTCCAGTATGTGCTCAAGCCCCTCAAAAACGACAGGCATAGAACCTGAATCGTTCTTCATACTCTCTTCAAGCACTGGCAGAAGCTTATCAAACATTATCGGTCTTCCTTATATAAATCTTATGTTGTCGATGTAGATCTCGCCGTTCTTCGACGCATCCACGATAGTGAACTTCAGGTGCTCGAGCACGATGTCTTCATCCTTGTTCCATTCTATCTCAAGCCTCTGCCAGTTCAAAGACTGACGGATCTCTTTCGTCACGAATCCGGACACACGAAGTTCCTTCTTCACTGCATCGGGATTGAAGATATCGACTACCATCTTACGCTTGTTCCTGATGATCAGCGGACCCATGAGGGACGCATAATCAAGATTCGGTTCGAAGCCGTAAAGAGAATTCTCCGTCTCATATCTGATGTGAAGCGAGCCGCTTCCCTCAGACTTATTCATGGTATCTACCGAGATAACTCCGTTACCCTTAAATGTCCTGAACACCTTAAGAACTTCGAAGTCGTCGCCCCACTCCTTCATACCGATAAGCTCAAGGTCATCGCAGCTTCTGAAGAACATATCAGGCGCATAGAACGCAGGAAGTCTGTCGAATCTGAACGGCATTACAGGAAGATCGTTAAGATTCTTAAATGTTGCTTCATGCGGGAACGGCGAGAAACCGTAAGTAACACTTACCGGCTCTTCGATATCGTCTCTCCACACCATAACTCTTACGCCGTGCAGGATACGGGCCTGTGCAGGATAGAATATCCTGTCCTCACCGCAGACTGCGAAGCCTCTAAGCTCCGTCTGACCCTCGGCGAGACGCAGACCGTCAGCCAGGTTATCGAACTCGAGAATAAGCTTGTTGCCCGCCTTTTCGACGCCGATGCACTCAGGGCATGACTTAGGCATCTTGGGTGTGACATGAAGTCCCATGGCGATGACGGCAAGTCTGACGCCTAATGTAAAAGTCTTCGTCTTGTCCGGCAGGAGCAGGTCGTGCAGGCTTATGATACCGCTCGGCATATTAAGCTTGCCCGTGAACTCACGCAGGTTCTCGTTGAACTCGAGGACTTTGTAAGGGAAATCCCTGTCTACGCACTTCGGGTGCATCGCCACGAGCAGGAACGACGGCATCAGGCTGTCATCGTAAACTTCCTTGGGCTCGAATGTCTGTGACAATGTACCGAGAAGGCCCATGAGAAGCAGATCATACCTGCCGAAAAGCTGCTCTTCAGCCTCAGGCGAGAAACACATACCTCTTACGGAGAGCCCCGTCAGTGCCGCGAGCTTACATCTGTAGAGCGTCGACGGACGGAACTTCTTCTTTATATACTGAGAGTCATCGACGGTAGTTGTCGTCTTACCCGACTTGGCCTGCATGCTGTTCATCATGTTGAAGTCGAGGTTCTTGGTAGTGGAACCATTATCATCGGCAGGCTTGACGGCTTTCTTAAATGTCGAATTATCGGATGACGGAAAATCGAGAACTGACGCAGCTTCGATATTCTCGGCAGCCGTGGACTCGCCCTTGATCTCGCCGTACTCATTCTCCTTATTGAGATCTATATCGAGGTTCTTACGGCCTTCCTTGACCGCATTCTCCACATTTTGTTCATGGCGGGTCCTTCGGTCACGCTTGATAAGGGCATTGTATCTGTCCTCATCCGTATAGAGGCCGAGCTCATTTATGTAGTCCCCGAGAGCCGTCTGATTGTCGATAACCTCGTCAGAGATCCAGTTAAGAATAGTCGAACCAGGAGTGGAAAGATCGACAACACCGATGGGATAGTTAACCTGATCAGCGACAGTGTAAGCGAATGAGAATGCAGACGATGATACGTCGGCAAGCTTCTTGGTATCGGTAATCTTAATCCATCCCGCTTCCTTGAAGTGAGTCTTCACTTCATATGAGATATCCTCCTCATCGGCCTCGAGACCTGATCTTGTAGGCGTAAAGAATCTTAAGTGGGTCATAACGTGGCGCTTGAGCGGAGTCTTGGGAGCGTTGGCATTCTTCATTGGAACGCTTAAGAAATCGTTGCCCAGGAACACCCAGACATCGCCGCAGCGGATATCATTGAAGCTTACGACATTCTGGAAACACTTAAATACGAATGTATATGTATCCGTAGAAGCCTTATATGCGGGAATACTGAACCTGAATCGTCCCTTATCGGAAGTAGTTGTCTCGAGACTTAAGATGACACCGTAATCGGTATCGAGCTTTGATACCTTACGTCCGTCGGTAGGATCCTTGGAAATCTCGAGTGTGATAGTAGCTGAAGGAGCCGCTGTTCCCTCGATAACAAACGGAACATTCTGCTGGAATACAGCCTTATTGCCAATCCAGCTCGGAAGGATAATGGGATTAACTTCTATCCCCT
>CAMNNN010000073.1 GCA_946545505.1 uncultured Clostridia bacterium | reverse complement strand
TTAAGCAGTATATCGAGCTTTACAAGCTTGCTTTGCTGGTAGTCCGCCATCTCGTAATCGAGTGACGCATATCCTCTTGTCCTCGACTTCAGTGCATCGAAGAAGTCGTAGATGATCTCATTAAGCGGCATCTTGTAGCGGAGCACCACGCGGCTCTCATCAAGATACTTCATATCCACATACTCGCCGCGTCTGTTCTGGCACAGTTCCATGATGTTGCCGACGAACTCCTTTGGCAGGATAATGTCCGCGAATACGATAGGCTCCTCCATGAAATCAATCTCGGCAGGATCCGGCATATTCGTAGGATTATCTACCTCGAGAACAGTACCGTCAGTCTTGTGAACCTTGTAGATAACAGACGGAGCCGTGGATATAAGATCGAGGTTAAACTCGCGCTCGAGTCTCTCCTCGATTACTTCGTAGTGAAGAAGGCCTAAGAAACCGCATCTGAAGCCGAAGCCCAGAGCCGCAGAAGTCTCAGCCTGGAAAGAGAGCGCAGCGTCATTTAACTGAAGTTTCTCGAGCGCATCTCGCAGATCTCCGTAACGCGCGCCGTCCACGGGATAGATACCGCAGAATACCATCTGCTGAATTCCCTTGTAACCCGTAAGAGGCTCGGAAGCGGGATTAGCCGCAGAAGTGATAGTATCACCCGGAGCCGTGTCTGAAACCGACTTGATGGAAGCGCAGATATATCCTACCTCGCCTGCCAGAAGTTCTTTGGCGGGAACATACTGACCGGGATGGAAATATCCGAGTTCGGTGATCGCGAACTCCTTTCCCGTGTGCATCATACGGATGGTATCGCCGGTCTTGATGGAACCTGCACGCACTCTTACAGATGCGATAACACCCTTGTAAGGGTCGTACTTCGAATCTACTACCAGTGCTCTGAAAGGTTCGTCCTCGGGGTCGTGAGGCGCGGGAATATACTTTACGATACCCTCCAGGACCTCGTCGATATTAATGTCATTCTTAGCCGAGATCAAAGGTGCATATGAAGCATCAAGTCCGATGTCATCCTCTATCTCCTGACGAACTTCCTCAGGGCGTGCTGCAGGAAGGTCGATCTTATTGATAACCGGCAGGATCTCGAGATCCGCATCAACTGCGAGGTACGCATTAGCCATGGTCTGGGCTTCAACTCCCTGTGAAGCATCGACGATGAGGATAGCTCCGTCACACGCTTTAAGAGAACGGCTTACTTCATAGTTGAAGTCAACGTGACCTGGAGTGTCGATAAGATTAAGCGTATAAGTGTTGCCGTCCTTGGCTGTATACTGCATTCTCGTAGCCTGAGACTTGATCGTGATGCCTCTTTCTCTCTCGATATCCATGTTATCAAGGATCTGGCTCATCATGTCTCTCTTCTCTACCACGCCCGTATGTTCGATAATGCGGTCTGCAAGCGTAGACTTGCCGTGATCGATGTGCGCGATTATGCAGAAGTTTCTGATAAGTTCCTGTCTGTCCATCTTCACCTGTTGATAATTCTTATAGGAATGAGAACGCATTGAAAGGATAGATGATTACGAATGCTATACCCTTAATGCGGTCCGCTGAGAAAGGTCCAAGATTACGGGAGTCGTTACTTACCGGACGGTTGTCTCCCAGGCAATAGTACTCGTCGGGTCCGAGCGTGATCTCGTTATAACCTCTGTCGAGTCCCCAGCTCATGACATAAGTCTCTACGCCGTCTGCAAGATAAGGCTCATCGAGCATATAGAATTCCGTCGCGCCGGCCTCTCTGATATAGACATGACCGTCAGCGATCATAACCGTCTCTCCCGGCAAGCCGACGATTCTCTTGATGAGATACTCATCGTGGTTGTATCCCTCCATATCCTCACCGTCAAGGATTACGATATCGCCTCTGTCGTAGTTATCGAAGTAAGTGGAAACTTTCTCGGTCATGACGATGTAGCCGTCTCTTAAAGTAGGTACCATAGAATCGCCGTAGACGTTATCTCTTTGTACAACGAATACCACGAGCAGGATTCCTGCCAGAACACCGATCGCTATCGCTATAAGCCAGTCGAGAACGGATGCGATGATCGCATTCTTTCTGTCGGCAGGCTTTACTTCAACAAACTCACTCTTGTCGTGCTTTCTCATTTTCCCTTAGATCCTTAATCTGTGTTAATCCATCACCAGATGATCGTTATCCTCGTCCTGCTGGTCTATCTCACTTACCTCGATGCCGAGCTCGTTAAGCTGAGCGACGGCAACGGGAGAAGGTGCATCCGTCATAAGGTCGGAAGATGTCTGAACCTTCGGGAATGCGATAACTTCCCTGATGGAACCTGCACCCGTGAGGAGCATTACGAATCTGTCGAGACCGATGGCGAGACCGCCGTGAGGAGGTACACCGTACTTGAATGCATCGAGAAGGAATCCGAACTGCTCCTGTGCAGACTCTTCGGAGAAACCGAGGAGCTTGAAGATTCTCATCTGCAAGCTGCGGTCATGGATTCTGATGGAACCGCCTCCGAGCTCACATCCGTTCAATACGATGTCGTAAGCCTTGGATCTTACCTTGCCCTGATCGGACTCGAGGTTATCGAGGTCCTCATCCATGGGACATGTGAAAGGATGGTGCATTGCCATATATCTTCCCTCTTCGTCCGACCATTCGAACATGGGGAACTCAGTTACCCAGCAAAGCTTGAAGTCATCCTTGCGGATCAGGTCGAGCTTATTTGCTGCTGCAAGTCTTAACTGGCCTAATGAATCGTGAACGACCTTGAACTTATCGGCAACGATGCAGATAAGGTCGTCTGCCGTAGCACCTGTCGCAGAAGCAAGAGCAGCGATATCCTCAGGCTGCATGAACTTGAGGAATGAACCTCTTGGCTGCTCGGAAGGAACTACCCATGCCATACCCTTAGCCTTGTATGTCTTACATACTTCACCGAGTGCATCGATCTCCTTACGTGAGAAAGCAGCACCGCCGGGGATAACTACAGCCTTTACAAGGCCGCCTTCCTCAAGAGCATTCTTGAATACAACGAAATCGATCGTCTTTGCCCAGTCGGAGATATTCTGAAGCTCCATGCCGAAACGCAGATCAGGCTTATCGGAACCGAAACGCTCCATGGCCTCGATCCAGGGCAGGCGCTTAATAGGAAGCTCGATGTCGATGTCGAGTACATCCTTGAAAACTCTTGCCACGAAGCCCTCTGTAATTCCCATGACGTCATCGCAGTCAACGAAGCTCATTTCGAGGTCCATCTGCGTGAACTCGGGCTGTCTGTCGGCTCTCAGGTCCTCGTCACGGAAGCAGCGTGCGATCTGCATGTAGCGGTCATAACCTGCAAGCATGAGAAGCTGCTTATAAAGCTGAGGGGACTGGGGAAGTGCGAAGAAAGAACCCTTCTTAATTCTCGAAGGAACGAGGTAGTCACGTGCGCCCTCAGGTGTGCTCTTGCCGAGCATAGGAGTCTCGATCTCGAGGAATCCCTTCTCATCGAAATAGTCACGTGCGGACTTCGCGATCTTGTGACGCAGGATCATGTTGTTCTGCATGACCGGTCTTCTGAGATCGAGGTATCTGTACTTAAGTCTCAAGGACTCATTAGCCGTGTTGTCGTCCTCGATATAGAACGGAGGAGTCTCTGACTCGGAGATGATACGAAGGTCGTCAACGTTGACCTCTATCATACCTGTGGGCATCTTCTCGTTCGGAGCAGATCTCAATGCGACCTTACCCTTAACGGCAAGAACGAACTCGGATCTGATCTTGGATGCTTTGGTTCTGATATCTTCTGAACTCTCGGGAGTGATAACGAGCTGAACCTCACCGGTCCTGTCTCTCAATGTGATGAATGTCAGTCCTCCGAGATCACGCGCCTTGTGGCACCATCCCATCAGTGTAACTTCTTTACCTGCATCGCTTTCCCTAAGCGTTCCGCACATGTCCGTGCGCTTCATATCTGCGATTGATTCAGACATAATGATCTGCCTTTCTTATTTGTACGCCCGCGCGGGCGCATTAATACAACAAGTCATTATATCATAATAAAGGAAAATCCTTACAAGATTAGGGAATAATCACAGCTCAAACTGATAAAGCAGCATCGCGAGCACCGCGGGGCCGGCGGTCTCAGTACGGAGTATTCTCTTGCCAAGTGTTACAGGTCTTGCTCCGTTCTCTCTTGCAATCTCTGCCTCGCCTTCTTCGAATCCGCCTTCAGGGCCGATAAATACTGCCACTTCGCTGATATCGTCTTTATTTACCTGAGCGAGCGCCTCTTTAAGTGTCAGCCCATGTTCCTCCTCCCACGGGAATAGAACAATGTCCGCAGACTCACCCGCCGCCTTCACCGCCTCCCGGAATGCCACAGGCTCAGTAACTTCGGGAATTATCCCTCTGCCGCTCTGCCTTGCAGCCTCGAGTGCGATCTTCTGCCAGCGGTCGGTCTTGGATTTCTGTTTCTTCGGCTCGTCAGGACGCACTACGCATCTTGACGAGAATACGGGAACTATCTTCGTTACGCCTAATTCCACGCACTTTTGAATCGTCAGCTCCATACGCTCACCCTTAGAGACGGATTGGTAAAGAGTGATCCTGAAAGCAGGCTCGGATACTGAAGTATACGTATCTTTGATCTTGAGCATAACGGAATCTTTGGATAGCTCATTAACTTCACAGAGTGCCTCAACGCCGCCGCCCAAAACCACAATAAGTTCTTCGCCTTCTTTCATGCGCAGTACTTGCGAAATGTAATGTGAGTTGTCCTTGTCGAGGGTCAGGAAGCCGTCCTGAGCTTCTTGGTCCTCCATGAAAAGTCTGGTCACGGATTATTTCCCCGAATCGGCCAGCTTATTAAGATGATTGAGTCTGTCCTTCAGAGCCTGAAGGTCAGTGATGGACTGGTTTACCTTGGCATCGAACAGCATTCTGGAGCTGGCAAGATTAGTAACCTCTCCCTTAGGATCAGGCTTCTTCTCGATATTGCTCGTGACGGCATGCTGAACTTCTTCATCCGGGGAAGGTGCGCCCATGGTACGGGCGATATCTCTGATGGACTTAGCAGGAGACACGAGAGATGAAGTAACAGGAGCCTTAACTTCCTGTGCTTCTTCGTGAACCTCTTCCCTCTGTTCGGGAACGGGCTCAGCTTCGACCTTGACTTCTTCCTTAGGTTCTTCAACCTGAGGTGCAGGTTCGGGTTCTGCTGCCTTAACTTCCTCCTTCGGCTCCTCTTTACCGCTTACGAACTCGAGAGCGAGCGAAGCGACAAGATTCGTCGGGTTGCCGGCTGCATATTCGCACGCGAGCGCCGTCAGGAAGCTGTAGCGGTCCTCATAACCGGGCTTGACGGGAACGGGAGCGACCCACTGGTTCTTCTGTCCGTCAAAGAGAATATTCTGGCCGTCAGTACGGTCGTCACCCTTAATGAATACACCGCAGCCATAAACGTTAAATATCTTCTTCGCAGCTCTTAAGAAATCATTCTTGGCTCTGCACTCGAATCCGCAGAAAGCCTCGGCTTCCATCGTGTTTACGACCAGGAAGTCTACAAACTTGAGAAGTCTGTCGGACAAAGCGGAATATACATTGCCGTCAACCAGGATCTCGCCTTCTTCCGAGATCAGGGACGGACAGCATACAACAGGAGCCGTCTTATTCTGCTCGAGCTTACCTGCAATATATGAGATAACATCAGGATTTGTGATAAAGCCGATCGCCAGTGATGAAAACTCGCACTCGCTGAATGCATAGTCGAGCATCTCGGAAACATCATTCTCTTCAGGGGCTTCATCTTTATAGGAGATTCTTGGCACCACAGCAAGCGGATCAAGACCGAAGTCTTTGATCGTCGCGGTACATCTTAGTAGGTCAAAGCTTGTACCTTCGACAGAATCCGAGATAGTCAGGACAGTTCTCACACGGCACCTTTTATAATATAAAAACTTCATTGTCAGTTTTGCACAAAAAAACACCCCCTACAAGTGGCATCTTGACTATAAACCTGACATATCTTTGTAAAAAATCACAATGGCAAATTGCAAAACCGTTAAAAACCAACAAAAACCGCCCCCTCTCAGGAGCGGTTCGAAATTAGAAATAATACCTTAAACAGGAAACTGTAATAATCGGTGAATCTTATTCGATCACGGGAAGGCTCGCGAAGCCCTTCTCAAGATCATCGTCAGTAGGGATAAAGTCGTTCATCTTGCCTTCGTTATAAGCCTGGTAAGCAGTCATATCGAAGAAACCGGTACCTGTGAGGTTGAACAGGATCGTCTTCTTCTCCCCTGTCTCCTTGCACTTCAGAGCCTCGTCGATAGCAGCTCTTATAGCATGTGATGATTCAGGTGCAGGCAGAATCGTCTCAGTCTTAGCAAACAGCTCGGCTGCCTCGAAAACCTTCGTCTGCTCTACTGCAACGGCCTTCATGTAGCCGTCGTGATAAAGCTGGGAAACAATAGGAGACATACCGTGATAACGAAGTCCGCCGGCATGTGAAGGTGAAGGCATAAACTCGGAACCCAGTGTGTACATCTTGGCAAGAGGACATACATGACCTGTATCAGCAAAGTCATAAGCGAACTTACCTCTTGTCATTGAAGGACAGGAAGCAGGCTCAACTGCGATGATCTCAGGATCTGCTGCGCCTGTGAGCTTATCTCTCATGAATGCGGACATAATGCCGCCGAGGTTGGAACCGCCGCCTGCACATCCGATAACGATATCAGGATACTCATCAACCTTGGCAAGCTGAAGCTTAGCCTCCTCACCGATGATGGACTGGTGGAGAACTACCTGGTTAAGAACTGAACCCAATACATATCTGCAGTTCTCAGTATGAGTTGCCTTCTCGACAGCCTCTGAGATGGCACATCCCAAAGATCCGCCTGTTCCGGGGAACTTCTCATTGATCTGCTTTCCTACTTCCGTAGTCATGGAAGGTGAAGGAATGATATCAGCGCCGAATGTCTCGATGATGGACTTTCTGAAAGGCTTCTGCTCGTAAGATACCTTAACCATATATACA
>CAMNNN010000072.1 GCA_946545505.1 uncultured Clostridia bacterium | reverse complement strand
GTCCTTCCTGAGTCTGCGAAGTCTCGGTGGCTGAAGTCTCAGTCGTGCCTGTCCCATTCGTGCTTGTCTCACTCGTCTCCGAAGTAACCGTTGCCGCTGTCGTATTTACGGTACCGCTTCTGTCTGCAATTATAGGAGCGAGGACCTCGCCGCTGCCGGTCTGAGCCGGAGCCTCTTCACTTGCGAGCGTAACCACAGATGCATCTCCTCCCTGTGCATCATCATAATAGAGTATTACAGGCTCCTGTGATTCTTCTTTCTTACATCCTGCGGCAACCCCCATAAACACCGCCGCGGAAAGGACTATCGCAATTATCTTATTTCTTCTCATAATCAAGCCCTCCGTAGTAAACATCTGACTTAATTATAACTTTAGTAAATATGGGTTAGTTTACCGGAAGGTTACATGTTGCCCAGTTAACAAGAACTTCATAAAGCTCTTCAAATGTGCCGGCAGTATAACTGATTCCGTACTCCCGGACAGCGGCATCAACATCGCCTGCAGGCTTAAACCAGCACGATGTGATACCGGCATTCTTTGCACCAAGCATATCGGACGAGAGCGAGTCGCCTATAACTATACAGTTTTCCTTCCGGGCTCCGATGGAACCAAGTACTATGCGGAAGAACTCGGGTGAAGGTTTATTCACCCCCATATCCTCACTGATAAATGTACCGTCGATATACGCATCCATACCGGTGGACTTTATCCTGCCGAGAGCATTTACGGTCGCACCGTTACTTACGATATAAACGCGTGCACCCTTAATCCCGGTCTTAATACGTTCGAGTAATTCGAGGGCTCCGTCGAGGATCACGCCGTTACGTGCCATCGCACTTATAAACTCCGAATTCACCTTCAGAAAATCCGTCTCCGACGTATCCGCGCCGCATCTTGCTAGCAGCTCACGGAACCTCGTCTCGAAAAGCTCTTGGCGCGTTATCTCGCCCCTCTCGAGCATGAGCCACAGCTCCTTATTACGTGCCTTGAAGAACGCGTAAACTTCGTCGTTAAAAACGCAGCCGCAAGCCTCGACAACCTCCTTCAGTCCGATCTTCTCGGATGCATGGAAGTTAAGCAAAGTCTCATCAAGATCGAATAAGAAATATATGCGATCCACATTATTCCTCGATCATTCTCCGGTCAGTTTTCCCGGCACCGACTACACCGACGATAATGAGGAGGACACCCATGATCAGCGTGACCGCCATAAATGCGGTGATATGACCTACATGCACACTTATTCTGTTGACGAACACCGCCACGAGCGCTTCTTCCTCTTCCATGACCGTATCATTGGCATAACCGAATGCTATTGCAACAAGTCCCCAGCCCATGGTATTAAGAGCCTGAGCACATGTCATGGCAATGCCCATCGCTCTTACAGGACGGAACTTATTCTTATGAATGATCAGAAGAACTACTGTCATAACAATAAGCATAATACCGGTTACTACCATGATCACGAACGTTCTTCTTGCAGCTGTCACATATGCCTGCATGAATCCGAATGCGTCTGCATTTTCTTCATCGCTGTCGACGCTCTCGAAAGCTTCTTCCAGCGTATCAACAAAACGTTCTATGTTTTCTCTCTTCTGTGAATCGGGGATATCCTGATCTCCGTATAATTCGTCGTCATATTCGTCGAAGAAATCCTCGAATCTGTCGCGGTCCAATTCCCTGTCGCCGTCTACCATAAGCTCGAGGTATTCATCGACTATGATACCGACAAACTCATCCTGAGCATCATCATCAGTGAAATCAACCGTAACATCAGAACCGGGATACAGACGGAATGAAGAAGAATCAAGACCAATCTCTTCCTTAAGCAGATCAGCGAAGTCATCACTTTTCATGAACTCGCCCCAGAACGTGTCATTAAGAACAGTAAATCTTAACGCCGCCGCGCATGAGCATATCATGATCAGAATCGCACCTATGATGGCGAATGTAATCCTGAGACCTGTAGCAAGTGAAGTTTCTTTTGTGCTTTCGGGCATGACCGGTAATCTCCTTTTCCGATATCATCTGTAATTATATAATAAAAAGCCCCTCTGCTCATAAGGCCGACTCTATTTATCATTCCCGTAAATAATTTAACGTTTATCGTTAAATTCTTATTGACTCCGATTAAATCTCATAGTATAGTGATGTCATCTTCGAAGACACCTATCACGTTCGAATAAGGAGACAACAACAATGAACGAAGAGAACATCAAGATTGCTAAGATTAAGAAGAGCTGCCACATCGGCAAGATAGTTTCCAATATCATGTGCATAATCACCATCGTAGGATGTGTATGCAGTGCCGTCGCAGGCATCGCTATTTTCGCTTCGAGGGCAGAGACTGAGCCCCAGCTCGCAGCACTTGTTGAAGAAGGCAAGTTTGACGAAGGCAAATTCAATTCAGTATATATCGACTTAGGAAGCCCGGAAGAATGGCATTCGGATATTCCCGCACTTCAGAATATCATCGACGAGTATCCCCACTCATTCTCGATATCCACTTCAGTACTTTTTATGGCAGGAGCGCTTGTACTGGCAGCCGTTATGACAAAGCTTATCAGCAAGGCATTCGAGACGATAGAGAAGGAAGAAACTCCCTTTAGTGACAAGGTCATAAAGAAAGTACTTATAGTAATGATTTTCGCGAGCGTCATCCTCTTTATGACATCAGGAATGGCATTAGGTGTTCTTGGAGGTCTTACCACATGGGTAGTCTACAGTGTACTCGACTACGGCAAGACTTTGCAGGTTCAGTCTGACGAGACTTTGTGAGGTTCTTATGGGACAGATTATTCTAAGGCTTGACCGCGTAATGGCCGACCGTAAAGTATCACTCAATGAACTATCAGAGAAGGTCGGCGTATCTAACGTCAATCTGTCGAAGATGAAGAACGGTAAGATATCCGCGATACGCTTCTCTACCCTTGAAGCCATCTGCGATGCACTTGACTGTCAGCCCGGCGACATTCTCGAGTATAATAGGGACTGAATATATTAACGGCGTCCGGAGGGAACCTCTTATATGAACCAGCTTAAGATGCTGAGTTATTATGACAATTTAGATAACTATAACAAGCTCGACAGTATCGTAGAACAGAAACTGAATGACGCACTCGATAAAGCAGATATACACACGATGCAGATCGCACACCGCGTTAAGAGTGCTGAATCCGTATCAGGCAAGCTGGCGCGTAAGCCCGATAAATACGCATCTGCTTCGGATCTGACAGACATCGTCGGATACAGGATCATCTGCTACTTTACAGATCAGATCGACATTATAAGCAGCATCGTCGAGAACCTGTTCGTCATCGACAGAGATAACTATGTCGATAAGAGCAAGATGCTTAAGCCCAACGCATTCGGTTATCTGTCGGTTCACTATATATGTTCCCTTAAGCCTTCGGACGGGTATTCCGAAGATCTGTGTAAGATCAGGTTCGAGATCCAGATACGCACGGTCCTTCAGCACACATGGGCTGAGATAGAGCATGACCTCGGTTATAAGAATGAGTTTGGCGTTCCTCATCATGTACGCCGTGAATTCTCCCAGATGGCGAGCCTCCTCGAGGTGGCAGACGCAGGATTCGGAAGGATCAAGCGAGAGCTCGACAGATACAGCTGCATCGTCATCGACAGACTCCGCACCGGTGATGTTACAGACATCAAAATCGACTCACTCTCACTTCGCGAGTTCATGAGATACAACGAAGATTTCATTAACTTCACGAACAACATCGCCGCCATATGCGGAGCGCAGCTTACTGAAGTCAACTCAGATCCTTATATCAGACAGCTCGAGTTCTTCGGAATCGAAGATCTCGGAGGTCTCATAAATCTCATCAACGAACGCCGCGAACTTGCCATGGAGATGGCCGAATCAACTCTTAAGGATTCTGAGATAGACGAGCTCGCTTCGTCAGTTGGAATGTTCTACCTGTGCCGTGCCGAACTTGTTTACGGTGATTACAGCAAGAAAGACATCAAACGCTACTACACTATCCTTAACACGAAGGACAGCCTGATAAGCAAGAAAGTCGAGCATATTCTTAAGTTAAGAGAACAGTACGGGGATTAACGTCTCCTGAAAGCTTCCTGCTCCCACTCCCACTTCTTCTTTACCTCTTCCGCTCTCGCGATGATCTTGTCTGTCCACTGTTCATCGGGAGCATCGAGCTGGTAAGCGGCGTAGCCGTTCTGCTTGCCGTACGAGCATATTACGCTCTCATCATCTACATGCAGCTTTATGTGGTAATGGTTAGGCACCTTCTGCGGTAGCATCTGCTTACGGTTGCCCTGCACTTCCTTCAAGTGGCGCTGTGCGTTTACTATGGCATCGAACTTAATTCCGTAGCAGCGGAATAGCGTCTTGATATAGAACTCGGATCGAAAAGAAGACGTGTAGACCCACACCTCGTAACCCATCTTCTGCAGCGTGTTAATAAGGTGCGGCGTTCCGTACCTTAAACGCTCC
Organism: uncultured Clostridia bacterium; assembly: GCA_946545505.1. Lineage (GTDB taxonomy): Bacteria > Bacillota > Clostridia > Saccharofermentanales > Saccharofermentanaceae > Saccharofermentans. Next base: position 2,580 of record CAMNNN010000072.1, on the reverse strand, counting down.
TTAAAGATAAGGTTGAACGGGAAAAGAAGCGGCGACTCTACCTTATGCGTATCCGGACGGACAAACAGTACCTCGTCCAGATCGAAGGAGATTCGCATCTTACCTTCATCATTATGCTTTCTGGCCATCCCTGATTATCTCTCCGACTACATCGATAGCCTTTCTGGACCACTCTTCCGGCGGTACGTCGAGCTCGAATTTCTTATACTTCGCGCCCTCGACATCGCCAGTCATGAGGATCATGTCGTTATCGATATGAAGTGTCTGCTTATACTTATCGGCGATCATCTTCTCACGCTGAACTGCACTTTCAGACTTGTTGTTCTTTCTCTTCATCGTACCTGTGATGATACCGTCAACATGAACCGAATAGTGCTTGAAGAATCTTCTGATATCGTCGATAGAATAGTAGTTCGAGGAATATACCCAAATGTCGTATCCGTTCTTCGTAAGATAATAGAACAGCGCGGGGATTCCGAGTTTGATCTTATTGCTGAACTTCATAATATGAGGAAATCCCGGAACCTTCTCCGTATATTTATCTTCATTCGAACGGAATATAACTTCGTCGAGATCGAGTGTTACACGCTTATCGTGATTGGAATTCTCGAGGATCTTCTTGATGTCCGAATCCTGAGCGAGGTTAACGATCTTGATCGGAACCTTCTTGATCTGACATCTCATAGCAGCAGCCCATCTGTGATGGCCGTTAAGAAGCAGGTACCCCTTCGGATGCAGCTTCTCTACGATAAGTGCATCTTCGAACGGAGGCTGATTATGTCTTATAGCAAATCTGAACTTCTCTTCATATTCGCCTATGATCTTGAAGCTCGGGCCTACAGACTCGAATGTAAACTCATCATCTGCATTAGGGTGAAGATTCGTTACCGAGGCCTTCCTGACAAGCAGGCGCTCGAGCAGGCTGGCTTTAATTGTAAAACTGGTTCCCTTCTGATTCTGTACATCTTCAAATATCTTTTTCTCGAATTCAGTCTTAGCCATAATGCGCCCTCGCCAAAAGTAAAAGATAATTAATTATACAACATAAAACCTCCGGTATTCACCGGAGGTTGTCTGACAAACTCTACTTACTCTTAAGAAGGTAACTACTCTATGACTTGAGTATAGCAATGCAATGCGAAACCACTATGAATATTTGTGAACAAATTGTAAATCACTCAACCCATTCAAAAACAAAGTCGTCGATCCTTACTTCATCGCCTTCCTGAATGCCCGCTTCTTTAAGCGCATCGTACACGCCTTCCTTGATGAGAGCACGCTGGAAATACTGGGCTGAATCGTAAACATCGAAGTCCGTACTCTCGCGCAGTCTGCTCGCCCACGATCCCTCGATGACATACATGCCGTCCTCCTTGGCGATCGTAAACTTCTGTTCTTTCTCGAACTTATAGACCTTCTTGGTATCCTTCTCGATAACATCGTGGATAACCGGAGGAGGCAGCTTGCTCACAAGCTCGGTAACCTTGTCCGTGAGTGCCTTTACGCCCTCACCCGTAGCCGCACTTATAACGAAGAAGTGTTCGAAGCCCTGCTTCTTTACTTCCTCCTCAAACATCTCTATCTCCTCTTCAATCGCATCGTCACACTTATTCGCGACTACCACCTGAGGACGTTTGCTCAGCTCTTCGTTAAACTCGCGAAGCTCGGTGTTGATTGAATTAAAGTCGTCGATGGGATCTCTGCCGTCGTGCGCAGATACATCGACAACATGGATAAGAAGTCTTGTACGCTCTATATGTCTTAAGAAGTCATGGCCCAGGCCAGCTCCCTCATGTGCGTCCTCGATAAGTCCGGGGATATCTGCGATAACAAAGGACTGATCGAAGTCCTGAACAACACCCAGTACAGGTTCGAGTGTCGTAAAAGGATAATCCGCTATCTTAGGCTTCGCGCGTGTCATGACTGACAGCAGCGTAGACTTACCTGCATTGGGATATCCTACGAGTCCCACGTCAGCTATGAGCTTGAGTTCGACCAGAAGGTTCTTCTCCTCCCCGGGAAGACCCATGTGTGCGAACTGCGGTGCCTGTCTTACAGAATTGGCAAAGTGCATATTTCCGGAACCGCCTCTGCCGCCCCTGCAGATAATCTCTTCCTGTCCGTCTTCGGTAAAATCAGCGAGGATCTTGCCCGTATCGGCATCCTTAATAACCGTTCCTACAGGAACTGCGATCTTAAGGTCTTCTCCTCCTCTTCCGTACATCTTACGGTTCATACCCTTGCCGCCGTCGGGGGCAACAAACTTATGCTTGAATCTGAAAGACTGCAGTGTCGTAAGTTTTCCTGCCGCGACAAAAACAACATCGCCGCCCTTACCGCCGTCACCGCCGTCAGGTCCGCCGTTAGTGATGTATTTCTCGGTATGGAAGGAAACCATACCCGGGCCGCCGTCTCCGGCCTTCACATATATCTTCGCATGATCTATAAACATACTCTTACCTTAAACGAAAAATGCCTGCCGAATAATATCGACAGGCAGTGGATTCTAATTGAACCTACAATAATCAGTTAGCGGGATAAACGCTGACCTGCTTCTTGGAAGAACCTACGCGCTCGTAC
>CAMNNN010000071.1 GCA_946545505.1 uncultured Clostridia bacterium | reverse complement strand
CCAGTACGATATCGTATCCTTCTTTAATCTTGGAATACAGCTTCCTGATCTCTTCGGGGCGGTCCTGAAGGTCACAGTCCATTACAACAATATAGTCACCGGAAGCATGATCAAGTCCGGCAGTAATGGCTTTACTCTGACCGAAATTTCTTGACAGATCTATTCCGATCAGTTTTCTGTCTGAATCCGCCAGCTTCTCTATAACAGACCAGGAATTCTGAGGGCATGCATCATTGACCATGATGATCTCATAATCAGGTGTTATCGAAGACAGAGTATCCGTCAATCTCGAATACAATTCTTCCACCGCACTCTTGCATCCGTATATAGGAATAACAACAGAAATATCCATTAAAACCTGCTCCCGATATATCATAATCTCTTGATTTGATATAATCGTTAGTATAGTATCACAATCATGAAAAAGATAGCAATTTTACAGTCTAATTATATTCCCTGGAAAGGTTACTTCGACATCATAAACAGCGTAGATGAGTTTGTCATCTACGACAGTATGCAGTACACCAGACGGGACTGGAGAAACAGAAATATCATTAAGACTCCGAACGGTCCGCTGTGGCTTTCCATCCCCGTTTACACCAAGGGCAAGTTTTACCAGAAGATCAACGAGACCTTAGTATCTGACCACTCATGGGCCAGAAAGCATTGGGATACGATCAGAATGACATATGCCAAGGCACCTTACTTTAAAGAATATAAATCCATGTTCGAAGATCTGTACAGCCAAGCAGAGAAAGAAGACTACCTTAGCAACATCAACTTCATGTTTCTGACAGCAATCTGCAATACACTCGGTATAAAGACCAAACTTACTTTAGACACTGAGTACGATGCCGTCGGCAAGAAGACCGAACGGCTAGTCAGCATAGTCAAAGCTGCCGGCGGCTCCTATTACCTTTCCGGTCCCGCTGCGAAAGATTACATCGTGGATGAGCTTTTCGAGGAGGCTGGTATAGAACTGGATTATATGGATTATTCCGGTTATCCCGAATACGATCAGCTTTACGGAGACTTCACGGGAACTGTAAGCATTCTTGATCTTCTCTTCATGACAGGAAAAGATGCCCCTTCATATATGAAGAGTTTCAGACAAAATCCATAAACACAAGATTCGCGAAGTCCAGTCCGTCGCGCGTGAGCCTGTATCCGTCAGGTGTCTCCTCCAGGTAACCGCGTTCGATATTCTTCTTTATGCTCTCCATACACTCAGAAGCCGACGCTTTATCAATACCCGCGGCAGTACGAAGTGCGAGCATACAACGTTCCTTCCTCTTATCTTCTTCGGTGAGTATCTCTTCCGTAATTCTCATGAGCGGATCTGCTATGTAAGCTGCGATGTCGTCCGGGTGTGCGAATCTTTCCGAATTAAGATACCCGTGTGCTCCCGCGCCGAAAGCATAATACTCGCACCCCTTCCAGTACGACAGATTGTGCTTACTCTCATAACCGCTGCGGGCGCAGTTCGATATCTCATACGGGAACACACCCCGTTCTGCCAGATGCTCGCGTAGCCCGTGATACATCTGTCTTTCCAGATCTTCATCAACATATTCATCGAGCCTGCTGCCGTAACGCTTCTCGAACTCAGTACCCTCTTCTATCATGAGCGAGTACATACTGATATGCATCGCACCCGCCTCGAGAAGCTTATCCGCATCCTCATACAGACCGGCAAGCGTCTGCCCCGGAACACCTGTAATAAGATCGCACGAGATATTATTGAACCCCGCATTCTTCGCAGCCTCGATTGCTTTCAGAGCTTCTTCGGAATCGTGAAGCCTGCCCAGGGTCTTCAGCACATCATCATGCAAGGACTGCACTCCTATCGAGATACGGTTGAATCCCGCTTCTATATACGCACGACCCTTCTCCTCGTCAAACGAATTCGGATTAACTTCAATCGTGAACTCACCTTCACCGATGCTGAACATCTCCCTGATATAGCTAAGCGTGTCGCACACATAAGATGCATCGACAAATGACGGAGTCCCGCCTCCGAAGTAGATAGTCTCTATATCACCTTCCGCTTCGGCAGAACAAATAACAGGCTGCTCGAAGATCTCCTTCTTAAGCGCCCCGAAATAATCCTTCACCTGCGACTTCCCCGCGACAGAATAAAACCCGCAGTACGGGCATTTACGCGCACAGAAAGGAATGTGAACATAGATGTGCATCAGAAGGAAGTCCTGTGTATGCCGGGTCTCGGAATCTTGGGAATTGGTGCAGAATTACGAAGTGCCGTCAGAAGCGCGTTCCGGAATGTCATGAAGCTTGGCGATACATTGTTCTCCGGTTCCATATAAGGAGAGATCGCTTCTGCCCACCTGGCCTTATAGTGACCTATGGCGGGATAACCGATCTCGATAATGTCTTCGTAGTTATAAGGGAACGTAACCTTGCACAGCATCTCCCAGGTACCGCAGATGCTGTCCTGAACATAATCCTTGTATGCATTGAGATCCGCATCCGGATAAGCCTTCATAAGCGCATCTATATCGCCTAAGAGCCACGACTCGATTTCCTCGGTGCACAGGCCTATGACAGACCTTATATCCCTCGCATACTTCTTGCACACGCGGTACAGTTCCTGCCGCATCAGATCGGGATCATTGTTATCTGAGTCTATTATGACGACCAGTATAGTATCGGTGTTGCCGTAGACTTTGTTGTAAGCGCGGCATTTCGCCGGGAGCAGATCGAGAAGAGAACTCGAGAACTTAACGGGACGCGTGTCCCAGTCCTTAGGCAGGCTTCCGCATCCACGGTGAGGACGCACAGCCATAGTCGCATCGACCTTCTCCTCCTCGATTATCCGGGATACGAGGCGCTCAACTACGACCGAACCGGATTTATCTTCTGTCAGGATCTCAATGTGCATCATCAACACCTTCGTCGTCGTACTCACTCGAACCCTTATCGAGATGGCCGCCGTACCAGATAGCACCCATACCCACGCCCTGCTCGGTAAGAGCCATGACAACGGGGTCGGAGCCCGCACATGTTATCTTAACGTCAGCGTTGTCGTAGTCCTCTTCGTCGTCTCTCGAGAATACCCATATCTCCTTCGGAGACATCGACTCGACAATATACGGATTATGCGTGGAGAATATGATCTGCGAATACGGGTGTCTTAATGTGAACTCGCGCATATCATCTGCGAGCACATCCACCATATCGTGATACAGATCCCTGTCGGGAGTCTCGATAAAGATGGTCGACTTAGGCTCGGGATCGCGCAGAAGGAGCAGATACTTGAACAGTTTCTCCGGGCTTCCCTGAAGGTTTGTCGGAAGATGCTTTTTCTTCTTCCTCATAGTCGGGATCTTCGAATTGATCTCATCGATAAGATCGTCGTAAACGTTACCTCCCAATGACTTGATATAATCGAGCACGTTGCCGACATTGCTTCCTTCGGAATTAAGATGCTTATGACCGCCGGGAGCATTGCCCATGGAATAATAATCCGTAGATTCCTCGGCAGAGAATGCACAGAAGAACCAGCCGTTAATCTCATTCATGAGAAGCTTGATCGGATCGTCGCTGCCGTTAAGTCTGCCGAGCACGCTTAATGCAGTAATACGGTCGTCGTTTACAAGACGTGCTTCGGACGAGTTAGTGAACACATCCTTAATCTCGATTTTGCCATCTTCCCCGCGTACCGAAGCGAGTACTCTCTCATACTCGACGATAGGACTTCCCTGTGCGCTTGCTCCTACGGTGAGCTCATACTGAAGGAAATCCGACTTCTTCGTGTCGGGGTCCATGATTCTGAAGAAGATCTTGAATGAAGCGGGCTGACTCTTATCTACGAGCAGATTCATGAAGCCCGGTCTGTTGTCGGTAGTTGACGCTTTCGCGACGTCGGTAAGGATACATCTTTTCACGAAAGAAAGTGCTCTTATGAATGCACTCTTGCCGGTGTTATTACGGCCGATGAGAGCATTCAGATTACGCATCCTGATTCCGCGCTCACCGGGAGCCGTTCCCACGTACTGTGCGGAGTCCTCGATCAGCAGTCCGATCGTGTCATCCGTGAACACATCGAAGTTCTTAAGATTCACACCCAGAATCATGTTCTATCCTCCGTTTTTCCAATGTGGTGATGATATAAGTCTTATAGATATAATCGAGTACCGCGACGCCCGGAATCGCGAGAAGAATGCCGACCGTACCGAACATACTTCCTCCGATGATGACACCGGCGACGATAAGAAGTCCCGATACGCCGAATGTATCTCCGAATATCTTGGGCTTAATGATATAGCCGTCAATAAGCTGGAGAATAATCGTGAATACGATGAACATCACGGCTTTGACAGGGTCGGTCATGAGGATGATGAAGCCACCGATGATCGCACCTACGATAGGACCGAATGTAGGGACCAGATTCGTCGCTGCGACAACTACCGATACGAGACCTGCATTCTCCATACCCGTGATCATCATGAAGATGAAGTTGACGATACCGACGATCAGAGCATCAAACAAGCTGAATATGACGTATCTGGAAAGGATGTTATTGCATTTTCTTAAGAACGAACTGACACTTATATACCTTTGCTCAGGGAACAGAGCCTTCAGCAGTCTTTTAAATGCAGCCTTAAGCTTAGGCTTCTCAGCTATGAGATAGATGGCGACGATAACTGCCATAAGCCACTGCAGGAGACCCTTGCCGATTCCTGCCGTAATGCTGAGAATCTTCTCCGAATTCTCGGAGATATAATCCGATATGCTCTTCAGAAGTTCTTCCGAAGATTCTACGACACTTGTAAGATCGAACCTGTCCTTAGTAAATTCCCAGTTCGCGAGCATATTGTTGATAGATAAGGTGTATCCGTCAAAGTTCTCGATCAGATTCTCGACACTGCTGACTATCTGAGGAACGAGTGTGATCAACAGGAATACGATAAAACAGAGAACCAGTCCGAATGACAGAAATATAGAGAGTATTCTTCTGATGAGAGTATTTTTTATCTTCTTGAACAGTCTCATGAAGAATTCACAGAAAGGATCAATGATATAAGCGACTATACCTCCGAACAGAATAGTCTCGAAGTAACCGAGGAAAGTCTTAACGCCGGACCACAGCTCGGGAAATCTCCATAACAGTATGAATACGACAATACAGGTACACAGTACCCCCACCTCGAGGCGCCAGAGTCTCTTAGCTTTACGATCTTGCATGCGTAAACCTCCCGCTATTCTGCCTACATTCTGATTATATCACCGGGAGCCGTTCATAAATGGAAATGAAAAGTGAATAAAACACCCGGAACCTAGGCACTGTTCCGGGTGTTACGCGGTGTTTTGTGAGTCAAGTTGCAACTTACATCAAGTTACTTACATTGAATCAAGTGTCGTATCTATCTCTGAAAGATTAGTCTGGATCTTAGCGATGCTCTCAGACAGAGAATTGTTGGCATCTGTGAGGAGCTGCTTAACATAGATGTGAGCGCTCTTACGAAGTTCGTCTGCCTGATTCTCAGCTGCTGCGAGAATGTTGTCAGCCTCGTCTCTCGCGCCCTTAGTGATCTCATGATCATTAACCTTGGATGCATACTGACGGTTTGCCTCGTCGATGATCTTCTTGCTCTTCTCTCTTGCTGTCGTGATGATCTCCTGAGCTCTTACGACGATGTCGTTGCTCTGAGCGATCGATGCAGGGAGATGATTCTTAAGCTCCTCGAGTGAAGCAATCATATCATTTCTGTCAACTGCACAGTTAGAAGAGAACGGTACGCCGCTCGCTGCACGGAGAGTCTCTATCATATCGTTGATGTTGCTGATTACATCATATCTCTCAACCCTCTTCTGCGGAGCCTGTCCGTAATTACTGTTGTCCATAGGTTAAGTCCTTCCTTTCCTTAATCTCTCATTTACTCTATCAACTATCTGCGCCGGCAGCATTCCGGAGATATCTCCTCCGTATGAACCGACTTCCTTGACCAGACTTGAACTGATAAGTGACAGGTCGTCGCGGCAAGGCAGTAAGGTTACGTCGTAACTGGGGCAAAGCATCTTGTTTGCCAGAGCCATCTGAGCTTCGTATCTGAAATCCGACTCAGAACGGATGCCTCTTACAACTGCATTACAACCCAAGTCCTTGAAGATGTCAACAAGAAGGCCTTCGCTTCCGAGTACTTCGATATTCTCGAATTCACCCAGCACTTCACGGGCCATCTGAACTCTGTCATTAAGATCGAACAGATATTCCTTCTTGCTGTTGTTCATGACAACAACGTAGAGTTTGTCGCAGATCTTCGACGCTCTTCTCGCTATGTCTTTATGCCCTCTCGTTAAAGGGTCAAAACTTCCGGGAAACAACAGCGAAGTCAATTACACAAACCTCCACGTTAAGCTTTCTTCGAGAAAAATGTTAACATTGCCAGACCATACCTACAAGTACGATTGGGTGTCATGTTCATTACATCTGTTACAAAAGGTAATTCCGACGAATGTTCCACTATGAGTATGCCGTCTTCATTAAGAAGATCGCGCTCCGTGATTATTTCACATGCCGTTGACGCAGCCTTCTCCGCCATCCTGTACGGCGGATCCATGAATATGATATCGAACTTCTTCCCTTCATCCGCGAGTGTGTTAAGAGCAGCATCAAACCCTGACTTCATCAGCACGATATCATCGTCCTCACTGAGTCTGAGCTTATTAAGATTCGACTTGATAACACCGCATGCCTGTCCCGCTTTCTCCACGAGAATAACAGACGATGCACCGCGGCTTAATGCCTCTATTCCGATGCCGCCCGTACCTGCGAACAGGTCTATAAAACTGCACTCCGGAATACGCGTCTGTATGATAGAAAACAGCGCCTCCTTGACCTTGTCTCCGGTAGGCCTCGTGTTGTCGCCCTTGGGCGCGTCTAATATGATTCCTCTGAACTTACCTGCTACTACTCTCGGCATTACAGTGTCCCCATCTTATCGGCGAACCTTAATCTGAACATGGTGCCGATATTATTCATTAATCTCGAAGCTTCTTCTCCGCCCTTCTCGAAAAGCTTATTCACCTCATCGCATGCAGTCTTGGCAAGGG